>JAGOPM010000003.1 GCA_017991975.1 Candidatus Parcubacteria bacterium
GGTCTATCTATATACTTATCATCTACAAGATTAAAGCTTCCAATATTGCCAGCAAGTGGCGGATCAATGACCAATCCAATGTCGTGAGACCAAACATGCTTGCATGGTCTTTTGTAAAATCCTTTTACTGTTATAGCGCCATTGCCTGACGAAAGCATTGAATCGATTCTTATTATCTCTCCATCAATTATTTCTTTTGTTTTACCATTGCCAAGCTGATGTTTTACCTTGTCGCAAGAAAGAGTTTCCGCGATTATTCTTTCTGATTCGCGGTTCTCAATTTCTATAACACTTGCTTCTTTTGATTCTGGTGATTCTGGCAAAACAGCTTCTGTTGGCGTTTGATTAATATTTTCCTTATCTGAATTTTGATTAGAACACCCAGCTATAAGGAAAATCAAAATAGCTATCGCTATTACTACTATTATCTTTTTCACCTTATATCTCCTTTTCCCTTTTGGGTTTGATTTTTAAAATAGCTTTTGACTTCCATAATATAATTATAGCACACTTTATGATATTTGTCAATATATACAAAAAAATACTTATAAATAATAGTTATTTGACCATAAAACAATCAATAAAAAAAGGCCCTGATAACAAGGCCTTGGACCAAACTTAGATTAAATCAATAAGTATAATTATCTCCTGAATCTTGATATTTTTCTGAATCAAGCGTTTCCGTGCTATCAATCGAAGATGTTGTAGAAAGAGGTTTATATTGATCTCCATAATTATCTAATGATGAATCTCTTAAATATTTATTTACATCATCTTCTAATGATTTTAATTTTGTCTGACCTATATCTTTAATTTCTATTTTCGAATTCCCAGATACTATCCCCTTTTCATCGTAAGAATAATTAGAAATAATTGGGAATATTTCAGAAAAAGATGAATAAATTTTCATGATTCCAGAATCAGCCGTAGAAATCATTTGACGAACTTGCATTGCAGCCATTAACACTGAAACAGGCTTTAAAAATGATAATGAATAAATACTGCTTTTATTTTCAAAAGAAATTGATTTAAGTTCTTGAGAATCGGAAATCTTTTTTCCTGAATCATTTAAAATGTCTTCCATAGCATTTTCCCCGCCAAAAGAAAAGTAGACGATGTCTCCTTTTCTTGCAAAAGATGTTTCTGTCCCAGAAGGCATTTTAATAGCTTGAACTTTCGTTCCATTTATTTCTTCTTCTTTAATTGCTGAATCCAAAAGAGCATAAAGATCATCTGTTATGACTGCTTTGACTGTTGGGCATTTATAATTCTTCTGAGAACAAGCAGTTTGCATTGCTTGAGAAGAAAAAATACCTGTATTACCTGAACTATCCACGCAATAATACATATCTTTTGCAATCAATTGGGCATAAGCGCAATAAGATTTATAAGAACTATTATATTTAAATTCAGATTCTGGATTTTGTTTTTCTATATTTTGGCTCGCTTTATTCATCTGTGAATCTCCTTGAATATAAAGTGGATAAAATCCTTTGTTAGAATAATAGATCTCTGCATAAGCTCTTAAACCGGAAAAAGAAGATATAATGTAAGCTTCTTTTTCTTTTGCTTCAGATAGCTGAATTGAGTTATATAAATTCTTAAATGAAACAGCTTGTTCCACTTTTGAAGCATCAGAACTTTGCCCTGAAAAAACAAAATAAAAATTCTTTCCTTCTGGTTTCTGAGGATCATAAAACATTTGAATCGCAAATTGACCATCTATATTTTTAATCGTTTTTTCTACATTAATACCTAATCGCTGTTCAAATATAGGCCATAGTTGTTCAATATCATCTTTTTGATAAGCATCATAATTGCTGATCAAATAATCAAATATTTTATCAAGTCCATTTCCTTCAACATAAAAAACAACTTGATTGCCATTAATTTCTGATGGTAGTTGACTCGCCAATGATTTAGAAATATTGAATTTATTGCCCAAACCTTTTGAAAATCCTGATAAATAAGATCTTGTCTGAAAGCCATAATCTTGCGCTTTAATGTAAGAAATCATCCCCTTACCATCTTGAGTTGTTTTAGAATTTTTTAAAGCTGCTGCCAATGATTCTACAATAGAAGAATCTTTAAAATTCTCTTTAATAGACAATGCGTTTATTTTCTCAAAATCAATATCCGAATAAATATATGCGAGATAATCTTTCGGAAGGTATTTCTCCAATTTTTTAAAAGATTCTGAATTTCTTATATTTTTAGCGCTACTTTTAGAAAATATAGCAGCTAAATTCATCTTCTTATAATTGTCTATTATATTTTTCACTTGGTCTAAATCATTAGACAATGCCAAATTATCACCTACTCCGGCATATGCCAAAGCTAAAACTTTTTTTTCTTTCAAAGGCGCATTTTGGTTTATATAATATGAACCATAATCAATTGTCTGATTATATATTTCTATTATTTCTACATCCTTATATTTCTCGCTTTCGAAATCTCCGAATGTTTTTTTAAAAAAATTCTTAGCCTGATTGCTTATTCTGGAATCTTCTAATGACAGTCCGGGAATTATTATTCCCATCTTATTAGTTTTCGAGTTTAAAAAACCAATAACATTCTTGATTTTTCCTTGGCTATAATTATCGAGAATACTTTTGAAAAAATCATCGTTTTTTACTAATTCATAAGTATTATTAATCGATTGATTGTTAGTTTCTGTAAACGGAATCCTTTGGATTATTTTTTCCAATTGCTTGACTTGACTCCCTAATGGATCAATGTTCAATTCTAATACAATATTGCTATTCTCGGGAACTAAAGATAAAGGATCTTTTATTTCCTGCCAATAAAAATATAGATAAACGCACACAATAGCAATAGCGATTATGGCTATGCCTAATATTATTTTTGCTATAGGATTACCGGTTTTTGGGAGATCTGTCTTTTTTATCTGGAAAGGTTCGATATTTTTAGAAATAAAGTTTGGTCCTTCTACAGTTTTTTTAGCCACCCCTTGCTGGAATATTTTTTCAATATCCTTTTTTTCATCTGGCGCTTTCGGACTCTCTTTTTTAGGAGGGAAATAATAATAGTCAGGATTTTCCCTGACCATCTTTTCTAATTCTTGTTGGCTAAGCGCTGGCTTTGGTTGTTCTGTTTGAGGATTCTGTTTATTCTTTGATTCCAATTCAGAAAAAGCAGTTTCTATATCGACGATAGGCCATCCAGCCGAAAGCAAAGCCTGTCTGACTTTATCCTTTCCTATATTTTTTGAAAATTGTTTTTGAATATACGAAAGCAGCTCTTGGTTTAGCATGTAATTGTATAGTTATATAAGATATATTATACAATATTATTTCAAATTATCCCTGTGGAAAATTATAAGCTTGCGTTTTTCCCGGCAAGATATCCTGTAGTCCAACAAAGTTGCAAATTGAATCCTCCGCAAGGACCAAGTAAATCAATTATTTCCCCGGCAAAAAAAAGATTATCGATTATCTTTGATTTCATAGTTTTTGAATCTATCTCAAAAAGATCAATCCCCCCCTTAGTGGCAATAGCGCTTTCAAAGTCTAAAAAAGAATCTATCGTGGCTAAAGTATTCTTAGTCTGTTTGCATAATAGCATTCTTTCTTTTTTTGATATTTGAGAACATTGTTTCTTTTCGTTTATACCAGATTCTGCCAAAAAAAAATCACTCAGTCTTTCAGGAAATAAAATCTTTAATACATTCTTTATCTCTTTCCCTTGACCTGTTTTTAATATTTTTTCAATCCTTTTATCCAAAGCAGAAATATCAAATCCAGGAAAGAAATCAAAAACTAAATCTATTTTTTTTCCATAATCTTGGATATCGCGGCTTAAATCCATAGCTATAGGACCACTTATTCCAAAATGTGTAAAAATAATATCTCCTTGCCTTGAAATCTGTTTCTCTTTGCCCTTAATGCTCAATCTAACATTATTAAGAGATAATCCTTGAAGTTTTGCAGGCCAATTTTGTTTTATTTTTATAGGGACAAGAGCAGGTTTTGGTTCAATAATACAATGACCCATCATTCTCGCAAATTCATAACCATCTCCTGTCGATCCTGTTTTAGGATAAGATTTCCCACCAGTGCATAAAATATAATTCTTTGCGATTATGCTTTGTTTTTTTGAAGTGATAAGCTCTAAAATCCGGCCATTTTCAAAAATTATTTTCATTGCAGGAGAATTTTCGATTATTCTTACTCCTGATAATCGCATTTTTGCAAGTAAAGCATTCAAAACATCTTTGGCATTATCTGTCTTTGGAAAAATTTTACCATTTTCTTCTTTTGTCCTTATTCCAATTTTTTGAAAAAAATCCAATGTCTTTTTGTTATCAAAAACTGAAAAAGCAGAATGAAAAAATTCCCCATTTTTTCCGTATTGAGAAACGAACTGCTTCTTATTTTTCATGGCATTAGTCATATTACATCTTCCGCCTCCCGTCAATAAAAGTTTTTTTCCAAGAATATCATTTTTTTCGATTAAAACAACTTTTTTCTTGTTTTCAGCAGCCGATATTGAGGCCATCATTCCAGCAGGCCCTCCTCCTATAATTGCTACATCGCAAAATATTTTTTCCATATATTGATTATCCTATAATTTTTTTTAATTTCAATATCAATGACCTCCTCCCCGCACTCCAAAAAACCGTCTGAATACAGGCGGTTTTTTTGCATGCGGGGTTTCCTTGATAATTAAAAAGGAGTCAATTATGACTCCTTTAACGCTTTAACTATAGCTTGAGTTGCTACATCAGGCCTTACTCTACCTTGCATTTCTTTCATAAGCTGTCCAACTAAAAACATAGCTGCATTTTCTTGTCCTGATTTATAATCAGCGACTGCTTTAGGATTATTTTTTATTATTTTCTCAGCAAGTTCAAAAATCTGATCCTCATTAAATTGATTCTTTAATCCGAGATCATCTACAATATGGCTTGGGTCTTTCTTTTCGTAAAACATCTTCACTAAGATCATTTTTGCGCTTTGGCTTGATGTTACAGGAGATTCTGGGGAATAAATCAAAGTTATCAATTCGGCAAAATTTTCTGGAGTTATAGGATATTCTTGATCATCTTTGAAACTATTTTTTGCCAATAGCCCCTTAAAATCGCTTAATAAATAATTAACTGCCAATTTTGTTAATTTCTGAAAATCATTTTCTAAATTCTTGTCTTTTGACCAAGATAACAATTCGCTTACTATCTTCTCAAAATATTCAGATATCTGCCTATCATTCACAAAAACCTGCGCTTCTTTTTCTGACATGCCATATTCTCTAATAAATCTTTCTCTTTTTTGTCTAGGCAACTCTGGTAAATCTTGCTTCATCTTTTGAATATCAAAAATACTTAAATCTAAGATAGGCAAATCAGGCTCTGGGAAATATCTATAGTCAGCTTCTCCTTCTTTAATTCTCTGAGAAAAAGTCTGTTTTTTTATTCCATCCCAACCCCTTGTCTCTTGAATTATCTTCTGACCTTTCTCTAATGCCTCAATTTGTCTTTTTATTTCATAATTAGCAGAATCAACCGCTCCACTTATCGTACCTATATTTTTTATCTCAACTTTATTTCCTAAAATATCATTATCAGAAACACTTATATTAACCTCAACTCTCATTTGCCCTTTTTCCATATCAGCATTAGAAATCATTAAATAACGTAAAATATTCTGGAGTTCTTGGGCAAAATATTTTATATTTTCAGGATTGTTAATATCGGGTTCTGTAACTAATTCCATCAAAGGCACTCCAGCCCTGTTATAATCAATTAATGTTTCTTTGGAAGCGTGTATGAGTTTTGCAGTATCCTCTTCTAAATGGATTCTTTTTATTCTTATTCTCTCTCCATTAATCATAAGATATCCATTCTTACATAACGGAAGATCGTATTGAGATATTTGATATCCTTTAGGCAAATCAGGATAGAAATAATTTTTTCTATCGAATTTTGATTTCACTGACACTTCGCAATTCATCGCCAACCCAGCTTTTATAACGCTTAAAACCGCATCTTGATTTATGACAGGCAAAGTTCCAGGATGACCCATGCAAATAGGACAGATATTGGAATTAGGACTCAAATTATCAGGATCATTTTTACAAGAACAAAACATCTTAGAGTCAGTTTTTAACTCAACGTGAACTTCTAATCCAATAGTTGTTATATATTCTTTTCCTGCCATGATTTACTTTAACACAATTTCTAATTTTAAAAAATAAAATATGTTGAAAGGGATATCGCAGACGGTTTTGCATGGTCTTTGTCAAAGACAAAGAAAACCGTCGAGGAAATTAAGGCGAGCTCGGAGCGCTGGGACGAGCCGCCGGCCCTTGAGACATATTTTATTTCTTAAAATTCATTATACCTGTTTTTCTGTTGTATTGGCCGAAACTCTTCCTCCTTGCCATTGTCCGCGATACAAATTTGTTTGGCCATCAACTTTGTAAAACATTGCATGAGCAACTCTTGCTCCCATTTCTATTTTTATTGGGCACTGTCCTAAATTAGTTATTCCAAAAGTTAATTCGCCACAATATCCTGGAGAAACATTGCCGGTAAACAAAGCAATACCCGAACGATATAAAGTTGATCTTGATCTAAATAATATTGCAATATCGCTTGGAGTATTTACCTTCTCAATGGTTTTCATCAAATAATATTTTCCTGGCAAAAATTCGAAAACGTTTTTTTCGCCTTCAACATATTTTGCTACTAATGTCTCTTTTGGAGTTTGTCTTTCTTCTATGCCTAAAAATCCATCTCCATTTATTTGGTAAACTTCTCCGATTCTAATATCAAAACCTGCGCCTTCTGGATTATTTAATTCTCTATCACAAAGGTTTTCAACAAGCTTTTTTTCTTTAACTAATTCTAATAATTTATCAACTCCTAATATCATATTTTTATATAATTAATTTTTCACAACAGTATCTTGACTAGAATCTATAATAATATAATATATAGATATAGTCGCAAGGCTATCCTGCTCGAGGATTCGAGTCAGATTTTCAAACCCCGTCCCCGTGACGGGGTTTTATTTTATAAAGGTAATATATTTCTTAATATCTTGCGCATTAATATTAACATCAGCCTTTTCCTTTAATAAATGAGAGACATATCCAGAGCTAAAAAGAACTATCTTTTTCCCTCTTTTTTTAAGATAATCAGCTAAACAGGAAAAATCAGCGTCTCCAGAGAAAAGACAAAATACATCATATTCATCTATTAATCTAATTGCATCCAAACATATTTCTACATCAAAATTACATTTTCTGATATAGATATATTTTCCTGCTACATCATAACTAGAATTTTTAAATAACGACTGTGAATCTTTTTCTTCCAAATAATGTTTTATTTTTTGGATTGGCTTAGTTATAGTTTTAAAATATTTTTTCGCCAAAAATGTTATCTTCCAAGATTTTTTATCCTGCGTATCAATTCCATAATAAAATCTTTGATGGATAGAAAAAGCTTTTACAAATTCTGAAAGTTTTTCAATACCGACAACTATTCTTTTATCTTTTAGTATAACCTTATTATCACTATCTTTTATATCTTTCTTATACCAATAATTAACATTACCAAAATCTATAAAAGAATATATTCTCTTATCGTTGAATTTCAAACCCCTTAATTCTAAATCTCTTTTTATCGATTCTTTATATAGACCTAAAAAATCCATGCCATTTACATCTTTATTGTTTTAAATTTTTTGCGGAAAATAGCAACTTTTTTAGCAATATCTTTTTTATTCTTTTTATCTATTAAAGCCATTTTAAAAAATGAGGCAATTTGTTTAAAATGGATTTCTTTAAAACCTAAACGCGTCATTTCTTGCACGCCCAAACGCAATCCTCCCGGGTTTAGGGCGCTTTGATCTCCTGGAATCATATTTTTATTGCAAATAATATTGCAATCTTCTAATATTTGGGCGCAAACAGCTCCACCGCCTTGCTTTACAACATCAAGCAAAACTTGATGAGTTTGAGTAAACCCTTTTTCTTTATATAAAACATTAAAACCTGCCTTATCTAATTCTTTTGCAAATGCTTTAGCATTTTTCACAACTTGTATTCCATATCTTTTGCCATTTTTCTGAAATTCTTTTAAAGCAATATACAAGGCGGGAACATGATGAATATGATGGCTTGATAAAATTCCTGGAAAAACTCTTTTGGCAATATTTTTTATTTCATCATCATTTAAATTTCCAATAATTATCCCTCCTGGAGGTCCTGGAAATGTTTTATGAGTGCTGGCAAGCAAAATATCAGCTCCCAAATCAAGAGGGTTTTGAAAAACTTTTGCCAATATCAATCCAAAAACATGAGCGCCATCATAAATAACTTTTGTTCCAATTTTCTTACACAATACTGATAATTCTTTTACTGGTTGTTCAAAAACAATTACTGATCCGCCTAAAATTATTCCCGCTGGTTTTAATTTTTCTATCATTGATTTTGCGCGAGGCAAATCAATAGTTCCATCTGGACTTATTGGCAAATGTTCTACGTTCAAACCTGATAATCCTGCCGCCCCAATTTTTTCATGCGATATATGCGACCCACCCGTTAAACCTAAAGTTAAAATAGTGTCTCCTCTTTTGAATAGTCCTGAAAAAACGGCTAAATTTGCCACCGCGCCAGATATTGGTCTAACATCAACAAAATTTGCCTTAAATTCCTTTTTAAATGCCTCTGCGCAAAGAGTTTCCATTTGATCAAAGTATTTCAACCCTTGATAAAAACGCTTGCCTGGAAGGCCTTCTGCGTACCTTCCCATCAAATCAGAATTGTATGCATCTCTTACTGTTTTTGAAATCAAATTTTCAGAAGCAATAAGATTAATACATTCGCTTCTCCATTTTTCGTGTTTTTTTAATAATTCCTTCATTTGCCTAAATTTTTAAGTTTATTTTGATATTCAGAGAAGAGTTCTTCCTGCATTGCCTTATGATATTGTTCATTATATCTTTTATTGGCAAAAGTACTGGCAATAGGACAAAATTTTTGTTCAGGACAGAATCCGACAATTTTGCATTTTGGAATAATAAATTTTGCCAACCAAATATATCCTTTCTGTTTTAGCAATTCTTTTATCTGACAAACTTCATCCCAAGCAACGCGCCTTAATTCTTCTTCAGCCGTAGAGCAAATCCTTAGCGGATAATAACCAGTTATAAAATTATATAAATCATATGTCTGCAATATATCTAATTTCACTCCACGAGGAATCAGAAATATAGCATCATTCGGCTTTATTTTTAATTTCAATAATTTGTTGTAGCTTGCGAAAGCTTCTCCCACTGTTTGCAGATATTTTTGAAGTATATCTTTCTTAGATCTAATAGTCGGAGGAACCGAATAGACTTTTTCTATATCTTTGATCAAATTTATACTTATATTCCCTTTATCTATCTGGTTTTTATGTTTTAAAAAAATTTTAGATGATCTATCTACAGCATCATAGATTGATTGAACTGATTGAGGAACTGTTCTATGGCGTTTTTTATCTCCCCAAACTCTCCACGGAACGCAAGATAATACTTTAAAGCTCATCACTGAATTATAATCGCGCACTATATCTTGCCTTAATTCAAGAAGCTGCTTCCAATTCTTTTTCGTTTTAGCCAGGTTACCCATTGTGATATCCGATAATTTTCCTAAAACAAGCATCTGTTTGCGCAAACCAGTAGATGGAATTATATGCAAATCAAAAACTTTGCTTTTAACTCCATTAGTTTTATATACTCGTTTTAATTCAACGGCTAAATTCGGTTTTTTGGGATTTTTAAAAATATTAGGGTAAGGATAAAAATTCCTTGGAGCCACTTCTCTAGTAGCATAGAGCAAATCCAATCCACAACGCTTCAATTCTTGTTCTATTTTTTGTATCAAGAGACCAATCTCTTTAGGCATCCAATCAATTTCGCGTTCATATTCCTTTTTTAAAGCGATAATTGATTCTAAAGGAAGATTTATTATTCCTGTTCCATAAATTCCATATTGATAAATTTTGCTCACTTCATCTTTCGGTATTCCAATTCTTAAAAATTCATTAAAAACATCTATAAGTTTTTTAGAAGATTCCAAATAAATCTCTTTAGCGGCTTTGTTTCTTTCTATATCGCTTGGAATAATAATATCATCGTGGGTAGTGTCAGTCCTTCTGCCCGAAGACATCAAAGATGATGAAAAAATCATTCCTGTGACTGCTGAATCAATAAATTTAGTGCCTTGATAAGTAAATGATATCGTTGGAGTAGTAGAAAGCGAAGCATGACCTCTTAAAGCGGATTTTTGCAATATTGTCTGAGTTTTATCATTCAAACTTTGTCCTTGTTTTTCAATATCAGAAACTAAATCCTTAATAGCTTTTCCTTTAAAAGTGGCTAATGAAGAAATAGCTACTACTTGCTGAGGATTAAGCATATCGCCCTGCTTGTCAGTTAAAACAGGATTTACTCCTAAGAATGTTACATTCAAATCCTTTTCTGTTTTCATGGTTTTAAAATATCTTCTTTGTTAAGCTGACTGGCAACAGGAGTATTTTGTCCAGCATATTTATGGTCTTTTTGCAAAGTATAGGGAGTTTCTGCTGGGCAACTTAAAAGTTCAAAAGTCATAGTGCATATTCTCATTCCTGGATAAAGCATAATAGGCATAGGACCTAAATTTCCAAATTCCAATACAGCGTGTCCAGTCCACCCAGGATCAAATCTTGCTGCAGTGGAATGAACTACTAAGCCGAGTCTCCCCAATGAGCTTCTTCCATCTAATCTTCCCATCATATTTGCCGGAAGAGTGATATTTTCTTTTGTTACAGCCAATACAAAATCTTTAGGTTGCATTATAAAAGGCTGATCATCTTTTATTTCTATCGTTTGCATTATGCCTTCAAAATCCATTTTTTTACTAGTATCCAGAAAAGCGCATTGAGTCGGTTTAAAAACTTTAAAAAAATTCCCTAAATGCAAATCCAAAGAACAAGGACCTAATTGACTGCTCCAATCAGGAATAGGATCTATTTTAATTTTCCCTTCTTCAATATGCTGCTTAATATCTTTATCTGATAAAATCATATTTTTTATTTAAAATTAAAAATATTTTCAAAGATGCTTTATCGCGAAAATATTATGTTTATTCTACCAATTTTTATTTGTTTTATCAAAAAACCCTCGCTTTGCAGCGAGGGTTTTAAAAACATAATCAATCAATAATGTCAATTCCCATATTTTTAGCAGTTCCTGCTAAAATATTCATGGCATGCTCTACATCGTTTGCATTGAGGTCTGCCATTTTTTGCTGGGCAATTTCCCTTAATTTGGCTTTAGTAATCTTTCCAGCTTTGCTTTTATTCGGCTTTCCAGAACCTTTTTCAATTCCAGCAGCTTTCTTGATTAATGCTGAAGCAACAGGCTGTCTTAATATGAAGTCATAACTTCTATCTTCATAAACAGTAATAACCGCAGGGATTCTGAAACCCATTTTATCTCTTGTCGCATCATTAAATTTTTTACAAAATTCAGCGATGTTTATACCATGCTGCGCTAATGATGGACCGATAGGTGGAGCAGGAGTTGCCTGCCCTGCCATAATCTGTATTTTGACTAATGCTTTTACTTTTTTTGCCATATTATTTATTATGAGGTCTTCTTAACCTGGAGAGTATCCAATTCAACCGGAGTATCTCTTCCGAAAAGATTGACCAATCCTTTTATTTTTCCGTGTGTTTTATCAATTTCAGAAACTTTTGCATCATGGTCCTTGAATGGACCATCAGTAATCTTGATTCTGTCTCCAACTTTCAAATCCATATTATATTCAGGAGCTTCCTGGCTCATTCTGCTCATCAAATTATTAATTTCTTCTGGAGAAACAGGAACTGGAGTTGTCGAAGAACCCACGAATCCAGTTACATTAGGAGTGTTTCTTACAACATACCAAGAATCATCAGTAACAGTCATTTCTACTAAAACATATCCTGGATATATTTTTTCTTCTATCTCTTTGCGTTTTCCGTTTCTAATCTTTATTTTTTTCTCTTTAGGAACAATTACATTGAAAATTTTATCTTCCATGCCGAGATTTTCAACTCTCTGCATCAAAGATTTGGCCACAGCTTCTTCATAACCTGAATAAGTGTGGATGACATACCAATTTTTACCTTTTGCTGGCTCTTGTTTTGACATAAAAATAAATTATTAAAAATTAAAAAACTTTTTAATAATCGTATATATAGAATCAAATCCTCCCAAAATCAAGGCGGTAACAGCCGATCCTACTATTACTATTACAGTATATTTCTTAAGCTCTTTTTTCGTCGGCCAAGATGTCATTCCTAATTCTGTTATGACTTCCCTTATGTAATTTGAGAATCTATTTATAAAATCCATATTTAAAAACGCCCCTTAACAGGCTTAACTTAATTTACAGGAAAAAACGATATTTGTCAATTTATATCTTAATTATAGAAATAAATAATTGGAAACTAAAATCATTGATTGAATCAATCTCTTAATACCATTAAATATCAAGATTTTTGACATTTTTCGCCTCTGTCTGGATAAATTTTTTCCTCGGTCCTACTTCCTCTCCCATTAAAATATCAAATATCTTATCAGCTTCCTGGGCATCATCTACAGTCACTTTTAAAAGCGCCCTGTTTCCTGGATCCATTGTTGTTTCCCAAAGCTGATCAGGATTCATCTCTCCCAAACCTTTATATCGTTGAATACTTATTCCTCTTTCTCCTTTTAACGAATCTAAAATTTCAACTTTATCAGCATCTGTATATGCATATTCAACTCTATTAGCAGCTTTAATTTTGAACAATGGCGGCTGAGCTATGTAAATATGGCCTGCTTTAATCAATTCAGGAAAATATCTATAGAAAAAAGTAAGAAGCAAAGTCCTGATATGAGCTCCATCGACATCAGCATCAGTCATAATGATTATCCTGTGATATCTTAATTTTTCAATATTAAAATCTTGACCTATTGATGTCCCCATCGCCACAACTAATGATTTAACTTCTTTGTTTGCTAACATCTTATCCAATCTTACCTTTTCAACATTAAGAATTTTTCCTCTTAAAGGCAAAATTGCCTGGAATCTTCTATCTCTTCCCATTTTTGCCGAACCGCCTGCAGAATCTCCCTCGACTATATATAATTCCGACTCTTCAGGATTTCGAGAAGAGCAATCAACTAATTTTCCAGGTAAGCTTAATCCTTCTAAAACTCCTTTCCTTAAAATCGTTTCCCTAGCTGCCTTTGCTGCGTTCTTAGCTCTTACCGATAGAAGACAATTTTCAATAATTTCTTTGGCATCTTGAGGATTTCTCTCCAAAAAATCAGCTAAAGCATCGCCCATAACTGATTCTACTGCTGCTTTGGCTTCTACATTTCCTAATTTTGATTTTGTTTGTCCTTCAAATTGCGGACCTGAAATTTTTATCGAAACAACTCCGTTAAATCCTTCTCTGATATCATCTCCTGAAAAATTTTGATCCTTTTCTTTCAAAAATCCATTTTTTCGAGCATAATCATTCAAAACTCTAGTCAACGAAGTTCTTAATCCAGAAAGATGCGTGCCTCCTTCTGGAGTATTAATATTATTGGCATAGCTTTCTTCATAACATTCCCTCTCCTTGGAATATTGGAAAGCAACTTCAACCATAATATCATCTTTAGTTCCGGAAGTATAAAAAATTTCTCTCTGCAATACATCTTTACCTTCTAAAAGATATTTCAGATACGATTTTAACCCTCCTTGGAAATAAAAATTATAAATATTATTTTTTCCATCTCTTTTATCATAAAATGTCACTCTTATCGATCCGGTCAAATAAGCCTGTCTTCTCAAATGATTCAAAATCTTTTTTTCATCAAATTTAATTTCTTTAAAAATTTCTTCGTCAGCTAAAAATGTAATTGTTGTTCCTGTTTCTTTGCATTTTTCTAATCTCTTAACACTAGCGACAGGTTTTCCTATTTTATATTCCTGCATCCATTTATAACCATCTCTACAAACTTCAGCTTTCATATATTTTGAAAGCGCGCAAACAACAGAAACTCCCACCCCGTGCAAACCTCCTGAAACTTTATAAGCCTTGTTTTCGAATTTTCCTCCAGCATGCAATGTTGTTAATACTGTGTCCAAGGCTGATTTTTTTGTCTTTGGATGAATATCGACAGGGATTCCTCTTCCATTATCAAAAACACTCACTTTATTATCTGGAAGAAGCGAAACAATGATATGATTGGCATATCCTTGCATTGCCTCATCAATCGAATTGTCTACTACTTCCCAAATCAAATGATGCAATCCTTCTGGTCCAGTAGAACCAATATACATTCCAGGCCTCATTCTAACAGGCTCTAATCCTTTTAAAACTTGTATGTCTTTTGCTGAATATTCTTGTTGTGCCATATTTTTATATTCTTGGTTTCCAATTTTGATTCTTAGATAAAATTTCTATTATTTTTTGCATTATTGGATCTATTTCTTGGCCTGTTAATGTTTTTTCTTTTGATTGAAAAATAATATGAAAAGCCAAGCTCTTATTTCCATCTTTTTCAAAGATATCAAATAAATCTACATCTTTTATCAAATCACTTGCCGTATCATTAATTTTCTGCAAAACATCATCAATCTTCGTATCAAGCGGCACTAATACAGAAATATCTCTTATAATCGCTGGATATTTAGAAATATCTTCATATTCGTATTCCTGAGTTGCCAAAATTGATAATTTTGAAAAATCAAAATCAAATATGGCTATATCCTGACAAACTATTCCCATTTTATCCAAAACTGTTTTTTGAGGAATACCTACATATCCGATATCTTCTCCATTTATTTCGATTTTAGCCAATGCATTGCGTTTCCAAATATTACTATGCAAATCAATATCTTTATAAAAATAATCAGTTATTCCTAATGATTTTAAAAGATAATCTGCTACTCCTTTTGCTTCATAAAACATATCACTATCTACTTTATGAGCAATTGCTCCTGAAAGCCTAAGATCTATCACATCATAAATCTTATTTTCATAATTATCTTTATTAAAAACATTCCCTATTTCAAATATTTTTATATCAGAATAATATGGAAGATTGCTTTTTACATTTTTAAATAAATTAATCAAGAGATTCGGTCTTAGATATTGCTGTTCAGAACTCAAAGGATTTAAAATTTCAATAATATCACTATCTAATAACCCTAATTCTTCTTTATTCTTTTGACTTATAAAAGAATAATTTTGTGTTTCAAAAAAACCTATACCTGAGAGCGCAATCCTAACCCTATCTGCCCATAAAATTGCATCATCAATTCTTGGAGCCTCAATAGCGCTAATAGGCGTTTGAGCGTTTATTTTGTCATATCCGTAAGTTCTTCCGATTTCTTCTATTAAATCTTCTTGAAGATTAATATCAAGCCTCCAAGTCGGTATTTTTACAAATAACGCGCCTTTGATTGTTTTTAAAATAGAAAATCCCAAAGATTTCAAGATTGCCAAAATATTCTTCAACGGAATTTCTATTCCCAACAATAATCCAATTTTTTCAATTTCAAGTTTTACAATCTTTGGAGCTGGTTTATTTTTATAAATATCAATAACTCCTTTAGCTATATTGCCATTTTCTAACAATGATACAAATCTATTTACGGCTAATACAGTCAATTCAGGATCAATTTTATGTTCAAATCTTATAGAAGCATCGGTTTTTAAATCAATTTTATTTGATGTTTTTCTAATTCTTGAATATATAAAATTAGCCGATTCTATAGCAATATCTCTCGTATTATTATCTACTTCCGCGATTTTTCCTCCTTTTATTCCAGCTAAAGCTAAAATTTTTGCTGGAGATGATATGACCATATCACCTTCATTCAATCCATATTCCTTGCCATCTAAAGCTAAAAATTTTTCTTTGGAGGCTAATGATTTTATAATTATCGAATGTTTATCTATTTTGTCTAAATCAAAAACATGCAAAGGTTGACCCAATTCAATCATTACAAAATTAGCGATATCAACGACATTATTTATCGAATTTAATCCGCAAGTCTGCAAATATTCCTTTATCTTTTTATCGCTATTGCTTATTTTAATATTTTTTACAACTTTTACAGTGTATCTTTGGCAATCCTTATCAGAAACTTTAACTTTCAATAAATTATCAACATTAAATTTCTTATCATCTTTAAACTTTATTTGAGGCATCACTAATGGATATCCTAAAATAGCAGAAATTTCTCTTGCTAACCCAAGATGGGAAAAACAGTCTCCTCTATTGGGAAGGATATCAATCGTTATTGCCCAATCGTTTCCTTTTTTCTCCAATCCTTCTATTTCAAAAACATGAGATCCGATCAAATCAGCCAACTTTTTTGCATCTGGAAGCTTTTTTTGAAAAAATGTTTGAAGTAAATTATATGAAAATACCATACATTAAAATTAAAATTGTTCTAAAAACCTCATATCTCCAGATTTTAGAAGCCTGATATCTCCTATGTTATATTTAAGCAAAGCAAGTCTATCTAATCCTACTCCAAAAGCAAACCCCTGATAATTATTTGGATTCAATCCTGCAGCTTTAAACACATTAGGATGGACCATTCCAGCTCCCATTATTTCCATCCATCCAGTATTTTTACACAAAGAGCATCCTTTTCCTTGGCATCTTATGCAACTAGCATCAACTTCGAAACTTGGTTCAGTGAAAGGAAAAAAGCTCGGTCTTAATCTTATCTTTAAATTTTTATTTCCTGAAAATCTCTGGAGAAAATCAGTGATAATCTTTTTAAAATTTGCAACGCTAATATTCTCATCAACCATCAATCCTTCCAATTGTGAAAAATCATATTCATGACTAGCATCTGTTGCTTCATGTCTAAATGTCCTGCCCGGTATTATTACGCGTAAAGGAGGATTATTTTTTTGCATAAAATGCACTTGCCCTGGAGAAGTATGAGTACGCAATACTATTTTATCTTTTTTATTAGTGAAATCATCTTTTATCCAGAAAGTATCCCACATATCTCTTGCCGGATGATCAGCAGGTATATTTAAAGCATCGAAATTATACCATTCAGTTTCCAGTTCATATCCAGGGATAACAGAAAAACCCATTCCAGAAAAAATTTCGATAGCCTTTGATGATGCTAATGATACTGGATGAATATGTCCTTTCTTTATTTTTTTTCCTGGACGAGTTATATCAAAAAAATTTTCTGATTCATTCTTAAATTTATTTTGAAATTTAAAAATATTTTCTCTAACAAGTTTGTTTAATTCATTTGCCTTAGGCCCGATTATTTTCTTCTCGTTATCAGGCAGATTTCTCAAATTTTTCAAAATATTAACAACTTCTCCATTCTTCCCAAGATATTTTTCATAAATAGCGTCTAAATCTTCTTTAGATTTAACGCAATTAAAATCTTTTTCAATATTGTTTTTTATTGAATCTATATCGTTTTCTGACATATTTTCGTATATATAATTTTACTAAAAAAAAGGTCGCTGGTCAATTCAAATTATCCCCGTTTTTTGCTTATAAAATAAAGGAAAAAGAGGGGCAGATATTTATCTGCCCCTCTTTGTTCTAAAAAATTTCTACTGGAAACATTCTTCGTTTTCAGCTTGTTCTATTTTTCCATTTACCTCTCCATAAGCTGTTATGCAGAATTTAGATCCTTTAGGGAAAACTACCCCATCATTAACTAATGATACCCTTCCTTTTCCACTTTTGATTCCTTGCCATGTTATATAAGGACCTGAAGCTTGTTTTCCTTCAGCATAAGTTTTCCAAAGAACTTTTGCTTCAGAAATTCCAGCTGGAAGTTCTAAGATTTCAGCGGTAAAAATTGTTCTTCCGCTTTCTACGCTTGGCGCAATTGTCTTTATTTTAAAGCTATCTATATCTTCTTTTGGTTTTTCGGTCTTGTCTTCTTTGTTTTCTTTAATTTCGAACACTCCTGATTCGGCTTTTTGTTTTAAATCATTCATTCCAATAATCTTATATTTTCCAGGTTTTACACATGTAGATCCAGTATCGCCTGATTCTTCTCTGCTTCTATCATAGAAACATTGATTTAAATCATAATCATACGTTCCTGATCCTGACAAGAATTTAGGGTCTTTATGTATCCTTCCCACTAATGATCCAGATTCCGTATATAAAGCAAGCTGGACTTTTGCATCGGGACCAGACCATTCGACAGTTATCGGCAATCCAATAACTGCAACTTGGCCTTCAGCTGGAGTTTTTATAACAAGCACTTTAGATTCTTCTTCTGGAGGTGGATTTTCTATTGTTTCTTCAGGAGTTGTATCAATAGGTCCATCTATAGGCATTGTATCAGATAATATTCTGAAGTTTTCAGTCTTATCCTGGGCTTTAAAAGTATAACCTGAAGAATTTGTCGTATCGAATAAATATCCTCTTAAATAGAAACCAAGATCTGACATATGCTTTCCTGTCTCTTCCTCGAAATAAGAAATAATATCACTACTCAAAATAATCGATGTTTTTCCCGATAATGATTCTGTTGTCAAATCTTTGACCAATTTTCCATTAACTCCTTCTTGCGTTGTTTCTAAAACAAAGAATAGTCGCAATTTAGTTCCCATGTCTTTTATTTCCCAATTGATATCCAATGTATCACCTTCTTTGTAAACTTCACCTCCTACAGGATTTTTAATCTTAAATATTCCCTTTCCTTGTTCCTGCCCTCCCTCAATTAATCCTTGAATCGAGAAATAATTATCGCTTAAATCATCTGCTAACCTATTCATTCCTGATTGATCAAAAATAGCAACATAAATCTTGTATTTATCTCCTGAAACTCTTGGAGAAGAAATATTAGCAATTATATCTTTTGTAAGAGTCACATTTGTTTCTCCTGAATTTTCGAGTAAAGCTGTAGTGATATAAGTAGCCTTTGTAATCGATAAAGTATAATCAACTAAAGCTATAGCAACTTTATTCTGTCCAGAATAATTTCCTTTTTCCCATTTTATATTTAATACATCTCCTACATTAAATTTCTCTCCTCCATTTGGCGATACAATTACAAAAGGTTTTATGACAGGAGGAGTTGTTGTCGGAGGAATTATAATTTCTTCAGAAGTTGTAGTTGTTTCTTGTCCAGCAATAATCTGTTGTTCTGTTTTTGAAGCAATCTTTTGTGTTGTCCCATCTTTTTTATAAACATAAAGGTTGGCGCTATAATAATAATCGTTGCTTGGCGGCTGAAAAGCTATCCTGCTTGTCGAAAAAACAGTATCAGGGGTTACAGGAATCTTCCCTGTCTCTTTTCTATTTTGATTATTTTTTAAGAAAACAGTGAATGATCCATCTAATCTTGAATAATCGATTTTTTCTAATTCTGATTTTGATATCAATCCTCTTAAAACTGCTTTTATGTTTAAAGATGTTTTTTCAACTTGTTCTGGCGCTAATGTCTGGACATCAATTTGCTTATTTAATTCCCTCGGATAACAAAGAGCTTCACCTTTGGCAAAATCGCTTTTCCCATTTATCTGGGCAAAAGGAGTCACGCAATAAGCTAAATCTTTGCTCATTATTTTCTGTTTATCGCTCTGACTATTAGCAAAGCTCAAGAACAAATCAGCTGTTTTAGATCCATTAGGACCAAATTTCTTAATATCAGGACTTGGGGTTATCTTGAGCGGATCAGTGACATTGCCCTGGCTGTCTATCTTATAATATTCAAACCAATATTTTGCATCAACATTCATACTGTTGGTATTTACAGTCCAGGAATAAAAAAGATTGTTATTCTTTGAAAGATTATCAGTTACTGTCGGAGTTTCAAATTTTATTGATTTATCTAATTTTAATCCTATCTTATTGAAACATACTTCTTGCCCGCAAAGTTCTGGAATAAAACTTGATCCGCCAACTTGTTCAGCGCATGCCTTAAAGCAGAAATTATCCCATGCATCTTCTGGTATTTCAGAATGGCTATAGGCATTGGGATCAATTTTTTCAGAAAATACACCGCTTTGATTGCCTGCTGAAGAATCAGGTTTTACAGGATTCTTTTGATATGGTCTTTTGACCGCTTTATTTTCATATCCTTTAGGATAAAGTTTGAAATAAGCATTCAATCCTGTTGTACTGTATTTTGCGAAATTAGTTATTCTTCCTGAGAGATCAACAGTTTTGCCATCTTGGCTATAAACAAAATTCTGAGTTATAATCCATGGTCTATCCAAAACGCAAATTTTTTGAGATGCAGCAATATCGCTTAATGCAGTTTTGCCATCTGACGAAAATTTTTGAGCTTTAACATAAAAACAATATTCTTTTGTTTTTAAATTTAAAGTTAAATCTCCTGTTCCAGGATATTTTGAATAAACTTTGCCAACCCAGTTGGAATTATCTGTGCTTTCCTGAGCCATAGCAACCGTTCCGCTATTAATAACTTTCGGCGAAGAAATAGCATTAGATGAAATATCTCTTATTTCGACAAATGTATTGTAAACCATCTGTCCTTCAAATTTCTTTGAATAAATTTTTGCGTAAACTTCTAATGATTTAGTAGTTTCTTTTACAGGGGGCCTAGTATTTCTACTATTTTGATCTAACAAATCATAGATGTTTTCTAAAAATACTGTTGGAGGATCAAGTTTCTCAGCCGGGATAGTGGTGGTAGAAGCTGTTATCGAAAAATAATTATCACTTCTATCTGAGAATTTGATTTCATGCGAAGTTTTATCTTCAATCTGAATTCTTATCTTATATTTATCCCCAGCTTTTATGATTCCTTCATAAACTGGAATTTCATATGATCCCAATGAAGGACTAATTTCAGTATCTAAGGACAAATCGATTGATTCTGCTTTTGTAGAATCTTTTGAATAATCTTCTAAATAAATTTTAGCTTCTAATGTTTTAGATTCTATAGGAGTCCATTTTGCAACATATTTATTTCCGAGTTTCCAATTTTCCCCTCCATTAGGAGACAAAACTTTAAAAGCTCCCAGGGTCTCTGATTTTGTAGTAGTTCCTGCATCTGTTTTAAATGTCGCAGGTCCAGCAACGGCCAAATTTTTCCCATTCGCGTCATTAACATAAAGATAAACGGTGTAAGTCCTGTTAGCTGTAAGAGTTTTATTCGAATCATAAATTCCGGGAACTACTGTACTAAATTCAATATCTTTTGATGGATAAGAAAGTATACTTGATGCTCTTGCGCCATTTCCATCGTCTGTTGAGAAAGTAAAATAAGCGGTAGCAGCTGTTCCACCTAATATTTTTCCTTTTAAAGTCGCTTTGTTTGTTGCAGAATCATAAATCGCGCTTATAATTTGAGCGATTATATTTGTTGTCGGTTGAGTTGTCGGTTGGGTCGTTGGTTGCGTTGTTGGAGGAGGAGTTGTTGTAGATTGAGATAATGTCGTGAAATCTCTGTATGATGTAGCTGAAATGTCTGTAAGCCTTACGCCATTTTTATATCTCATCAGTAAAGCTTTAAAATAATACTTTGTTCCAGATGAAAGATTTTGTCCATCGCAAGAATTGACTCCATTTATTAAAGATGTATTCAAGCAATATTTATCTAAAGCTGCCGGATTTGTTCCATAATATATAAAAAGATAATTGGCGCTTCCAGGATTGGTATCAAGATTTGATAAATATGCATTAAGCTTCGCTCCGTTTTGAGTTATAATCGTTGCTCCTGTTGTTAATACAATAGGTTCTATAACTGTTGTCGATTGGGTCGTTGGTTGCGTTGTTGGAGGAGGAGTTGTTGTAGATTGAGATAATGTCGTGAAATCTCTGTATGATGTAGCTGAAATGTCTGTAAGCCTTACGCCATTTTTATATCTCATCAGTAAAGCTTTAAAATAATACTTTGTTCCAGATGAAAGATTTTGTCCATCGCAAGAATTGACTCCATTTATTAAAGATGTATTCAAGCAATATTTATCTAAAGCTGCCGGATTTGTTCCATAATATATAAAAAGATAATTGGCGCTTCCAGGATTGGTATCAAGATTTGATAAATATGCATTAAGCTTCGCTCCGTTTTGAGTTATAATCGTTGCTCCTGTTGTTAATACAATAGGTTCTATAACTGTTGTCGATTGGGTCGTTGGTTGCGTTGTTGGAGGAGGAGTTGTTGTAGATGAACATGATTGTTGCAAACATCCAAAACCTGTTTGGCATGTCTGCCCATTATTATATGAAGCGCAAGTTTTTGGTAATGTTTCAATATTACCGCAAGATCCTGATTTACAATAAGAAAGTTCTTTCTTGTTAGCATTAAAACAATTACTGTATCCTGAAGGATCCGGATATTGAGCATTGTCAGTTGTGTAAATGCAGTCACCTGAAGAATAATTATAACCTGGTTTCGCTATTTGAGTTGATGTTCTTGGTTTACAAGAAGTTTGAAGTTCGCAATTTGCTTTAGCATTGCTTGCGGTTGTATAAACAGAAGTCTTATATTGAGCGTTTGATGTGACATATGTGCAAGCCTCTCCAGAAAAACATGAATACCCAGAAGTGTCTTCTACTTGCGCTGCTGGTTTACAAGTTGAATATTGATTGCAAGCATTAAGAGCTTGGGTGTATCCTCCCCAAGTATTCTTTTGGTATTGAGCGTTTGATGCAATATAATCGCAAGAAGTTTTTCCTGATGCGCATGAATAACCTGATGTATCTTCTACTGGTGTTGCTTTGCATTGTGTAGAATTTGAACACGCAGATTTCGCAGCTGGATCGCTTCCGTAATCTGATATTTTCCAACTTGCTCCACTAGCCACATATTTACATTCTTTCGTGCCATCTGACCAAGTTATACAATTATATCCTGAGGTATCTGCTGGCGCAGTTTTAGTTTGGCATGTTGACCATTGTTTGCATGTATCATAAGCAGCTGACAAACTTCCATATGTTGTTTTTAAATATTGCGCGTTTGTCGCAACATAATCACAATCAGTTTTTCCTGATGCGCATGAATAACCTGATGTATCAACTGGTTCTTGGATTTTAATCGGAGAAGAATTAGAACTATATACATATCCTGAAGAGAGATCGTTCTGAGATGATTTCAAACCATAAAACCAAATTTTGCAGTATTTTGCATAATCGTTATATGGCGGAATATATACGGAAAAAGAATAACTTTGCAAATAATTTGAAAGATTTATCGGATAATATGTCGTACCTCCCGAGTCACTGCTCAAACCTGAAATATCAGAAGCGCATTTCAATCTTGGAATTATTTTTGAAATAGGAGTGCTAAAACTATTAGGATAATTTACTAAAGTAAAATTAACCGATACCGAAGCACCTCCATTAACAGTTACAAAGCTGTAATAAGGATTATATCCGCTATCATAGCCTCCATTAATATTTATTGAACTAATAAGCGACCCAGAAAGTGCTTCTGCTTTTTGAATATTGAAATTCAAAAATCCTGCTAAGCATAATGCCGACAAAATAAACGAAAAAAGAAACATTCTTTTTATAGACATATTATTATGAAATTAATTTTCAAATATTATTATTTTTTTAAAATAAATCTTTATACATTAATTATAAAAAAATCCGCGATAAATACAACGCGGATTTTATAAAAGTTTTCCACAGGGAGATTATTTTTTCGAATTTGGACCAAGCTCATTTATCATTTCGTTTAAATAATTAATCTCTAACTTCAATTTATTAGTTTTTTTCTTAGAATCAACATTTTTCTCTTTTTCTAACGCTTTTTCCAAAGATGCTATTCTGTCTTTAAAGTTTAATATATGGAACATTGAAACTATAGGCATGTCACCCTTCCTTAAATTCATTCCATATGTGCTATATTCATTTAAAAATGAATATTTTTTATAATTCCAAACATTTTGGCTGGCAGTTTTTGCGCTTTTTCCCCAAACAAAATTCGGCATATAAGCGTAATATTTTCCTTCCTGCTCTGGCATCAAAAATATCTTGCATTCAAATTCTTTTGTTAAATTTTTTGGGACGACATAAATCTTATTTTTAGGGTCATAGATTGTTTCAGCCAATAAAACACTTACATTTTTTGTCCCTGTAGCATTACAGAATAATCCAGGATTATTTGGTATATAAATATCTCCGTTAACCGCTTTAACTGAAAATTTTATCGTTGCTTCGGCAAAATCATTCATTTTTGCGATATCTCCATTATAAGCGGTTATATCTGCTTGGATAAATTTCAATTGAGGATGCACAACATTCTTGCAATCGCTTGGACAATTGCTCTTATTCTCACCCTTGTTCAAATCACATTTTTTATTTTTATTGCAAACACTGGCCGCATTAGCATAATTAACGCTAAAGAATAAACTTAAAATTAAAGTTAAAAAGACAAAGATTTTTTTTGAATTCATATTTTTTTCTATTTCCTATATTTAAAAGGAATTATATTAAAAAACCGCCTTTTATGCAATCAAGGCGGTTTTTTAATATCTTATCAAAGGCTAATTATTGTTTATTTGTCATCTCTTGGATTTTTTTGTCTAACTCCTTTTCAGAGCTTCTATTTTCCGCTTTATCAACGCTTTTATCCCATCTCGAGAAAAAATCCATAAGTCTTTTTCTGAAAAACACCATACAGACTATTGCCAGAATAGCTGGGAGTAAAATATAGGACAACAGATTATCTCCTATTCCTGTAACAACCGAACTTGGATTCAAGTTTATTCCTGAAACCGCCGTCCTGTAAACAGAAATCTTGCATGACTCAACAATCTTAGGATCGCTATTTTTAATATAGGCGACACTCACTAAATCGTTTTGTCCATATGAGAAATTATAAGTATCTTTTATCTTAGCGGAGAATGTTATTGTTTTTATATCTTTGCTTTCTATATTTCCGATATTTATTCCATTAACAATGTCCCCATTTAATATTCTTCCATCCATCTGAACATTGCCTAAATACTCAATGCTTGGAGACAAAGTTGTTTTAACGATGACATTATTGGCTCTTGAACTTTTATTATTCCTGACATCAATCCTAAACATTGCATATTCTCCAGGCCTTGCATTCGTATTATCAGACCAATATTGTCCATTCTGAGAAATATTTTTCGTTCTTATGTCAATCGATAGTTCCTTGTTTTTGAATATTGTCCCATAATTGTCCTCTGTATCATCGTAATTTTGATAATCGTCCCCAGTCCTAAATGAATATGTGCTTCCGTACGTTTTTCCATAATCATTCTGAATAACAGCTCTAAAATAATATGTGGCATTATTATCTAAATTATTTACAGTGTAAAAAAATCCTTCTTCTCTTGATTTCCAAATCCTGCTTGTCGCATATCCAAACGATCTGCTTGTTCCATATTCAAACCAAACCTGAGCTTCGTTATCATTTCCAAGATCTTCTATCGATCCATTAAGCTTTGCTGAATAATCCGTAATATTTGTTGCTGATTTTGTTCTTACAATCGGATTATCTCCATTATTATCATAATAATCTCCGGTTCTGAATGTATAATCGCTTCCATATGTTTTTCCTGTAGAATTTTGCGCAACAGCTCTAAAATGATAAGTTACATTCTCTTCTAAGCCGCTGATATAAGCTGTCATATTGCCAGTAGAATTTCTATTGTCTCTTTCGGTTTCACTTCCATAAGAGCTTGTTCTGCCATATTCAAACCAAGTATTGGCATAATTATCGTCACCTAAATCTTCTAAATATCCGTTTAATGTAGCATATCTATAACCTGTATCTGTTGCTGATTTTGTTCTTACAATAGGACGAGTATGATTATTATCATCATTGTTATAATCAGTATAAAAAGATAACCATGATGAGAAAGTTGTTCCATATGAATTTCTAGCCACTGCTCTAAAATAATATCTTCTATCAGATTCTAATCCTGAAAGATTAATTGAGAATGACCCGGTATTATATCTTGAAATAGTTTCAGTCGTTCCGTTATCTGCTAAAGCAGTTGGGATGGATAAAAATGAAATATTACCATCATAATCTTTCCATTCAAACCAAACATCAGCTTTGTCATCATTTCCAAGATCATAAAGATAGCCGTTTAATGTAGCTCTGTCATATTCTATATTTGTAGCCGATCTTGTGCTAATTTCTGGCTTATAATAACTACCTCCGTTTCCGTCATAATCTGCCGTAAATGTTTTATCAGAACTATATGTTGTTCCATTCTTGTTTTGCGCAACAGCTCTAAAATGATAAGTTTGTCCTTCCTGAAGCCCATAAATCATTTTGGAAATTTTTCCAGTGTTGCTTGTGTTTATTTTAGCAGTTTGATTTCCGTAAGAACTTGTTTTGCCGTATTCAAACCAAATCTGGGCAGTAGTGTCATCTCCCAAATCATTTATTTGAGCATTAAGCAATGCCGAATCAGAATCAATTTCTGAGGCATAAACACTTCCTAAAGAAACTTTATCGTAACTGTTATTGTCATCATAATTATCTCCTCCTGCAGTAAAACATTTTTCCTCTCCATAAATTGTATAATTTTGAATTCCTCCTGAAGCATAAGCAACTCCTTCTTGATAATAAGTATTAGATTGAGGATATGTTAAACAATTATTTCCAGAACATCCGTATGGATACTGTGTTGTATAACCTGAATGCCCAGAATAAGTTATTGGCGTAACAGCGATATATGTTGTTTTTGTCCTATAACAATAAAAATCATTCGGGATCAATCCTGTTATTTTTTCAGAAAATTCACCGGTTGTAAAAAATTGTTGAATTTTTGTTGTATATTTATTTGAAATATATTTATGTCTATACCATTGGAAACTTACACTTGCGCTTGATGGATTAGCAAGTTTTTCAACAGATCCTTTTAATATCGCATAATTATTCCCAACGCTTGGGTTAAGAGTTTTAACAATTGGAGCTTGGATATTTGAAGAATTAGCAGTTGTAAAACATTTTTCTTCTCCATAGGCATATCCTTGGCTATTTTGAGCAATTGCTCTAAAGCAATAAACTTTTCCTGAATCTAATGCTCCTAAATTTTGAGCAAAAACATAAGGAGTTTGACTCGTTATTTTTGAATTAAAATTTGTTCTCTTTGCAGTTGTCTGTTTGTTGGAATAATTATCTTGAGGCCAATATTCAAACCAAAAATCAACCATTGGCGCATTATTATAGGTTATTTTTCCAAAAACAGTTGCTGAATTTGTTGAAACAGACCCTATTTTATCAGTTAATACTTCTGGGCTTGAAACCGCGTTAGCAAACATAACTCCAAAAATTGTTATTGCAGTAACAAGTAAAAGTATAGATATTATTTTTTTGCTTATTTTCATAAAATTTTTCACCATAAGGTGTTTATTTATAAGGATTTTTGCAGGTTCATATTCCCTGTTTTGTGCTTATACCATATAAAAAACGCCTTGTTTTGTCAACATCGAATTTTTATATCAAAAAATCCCTAATTGTAGGGATTTTTTGATATAAAATTAATTAGGCAATTGAACATTAAATGTTCTCCCTGCTCCATCAGTATATTTAAGAGTCTTTATATACTTGTATCCCGTCCCTTTATCAATTTTAGTTTTTATATAAAAATTAATTGGAGATCTAGTGAATAATTGCACATTAGGATTAGAAAACTTCCATTTCATTATAGATGGTCTTCCTAAAGAATCTCTTAATATAGTTGGTTCTGGATTATCTATATAGATAGGACCTTCTATATCAATAACATCAGAATCTAAAACAATTTCTACATCAATATTAGAACATCTGCTCATATGTCTTGGCATACCAGTTTTATAGATATTTGAAGCAACTAAGTCCAAATCTCTTAAAAACTCATTACCTAAATAATACTCAGGATTTTGTTCTTTAACTAAAGATATAGCTGGAGTAAACCTATTATCAGATATTATATTTGAAATATTCGTATCAGAATGATCATAAGATATAAAATGGAAAATCAAACCTTTCCTCTGATAATACTCTATAGTCTTTTTTAATTCAGAATATTCATTAGAGCATGATGAATCAGCACAATTTCCTGTTCCTATTTCATTTATGTTAATAGGACCTGAAGTAATCAAGATTACATGATTTGAATGATAATTAGTTTGTTGCCTTTTATTCTGATCAAAATAAAGTAATGCTTCTTTCACGGCTCCAGTTAGATTTCTTAATTCATTCTTTTGAACAGAAGAATAGGAATTTTTAATTGCATTCTCTACAATATTAGAATCATAAGATAATTTAGTTAAATTATGATTCTTATCTTTCACAAACATTATCCCCATTCTATCGTTATAAATATCTTTTCTCCTATTTAATATGTCTGTTTTCGAAAAAATCATTAAATCTAATATAAAATTATTTCTTTGAGATTCAGCAATATTATCTGGATGATCTGATATTAGCATAACATCTCTTGTTATTGGTAAGCCTTCTGGATCTGGAACGCATAAAAGGTTAGCTCCCACAGGTTTTTTTATAATCGTATTATTATTTGGTTCTTCTGGTTTTGTTGGCTCTTCAACTGTTTGTTTCGATCCTCTCCCTGGCACGCATGAAATAGACATAGATTCCCATGGCACAGGCGAAGTATTATATTTCAATTCATAATAATATCTATATCCTAACGGATAAAGATTTTTAGCGCATGAAGTTTCCACGAAATCACTATTAGCAAAAGCCTTTAAATAATTCCCGAAATTTTTAGAATTTTCTGAATAATATAAGTTATTAAAGAAATGTATTCCAGGATTTAATTGGTAGTTTTTTCCTCCTCTATTAATAGAAACTCTCGCTCCGTTGCCTACAATAAAAGTCATAGCTTCTGTAGAACATCCTTTGTGAATGCAATAGCTATTAAGATCATTTATCTGTTGCTGTCCAATAAACCCATAGCCATAATTTTTATAATACGAACCATTATGAGCTCTACATGAATCCTCAGCAGCTTCTTTTGAAAAAGTAGTGTCAAAGAGAGAAAATCCTGTCAGATTACTTATCCAAGCATGCCCATCTTCATCTTGGTAACGAAAAGGATCAAGTGGAGGATTGCCACTAATATTTACAAAACAATCACATGACTGAACTTGAGTTTTAATAGTATTACCGCTCTCTGATAATAAAAGATTATTTCTTAACCCATCTTTCCTAATAGATTGATTTATTATTTGATTATAATCAAATATATCTGTCATTATTCCTGACAATTTCGAATCAAAATTAATATCATATTCATAAATAATTGATTGACTAGGCTTTAATTCTCCTGGAGGTATACTGCATAAAATTGCGTTTTGGATATCATCTTGTTTGCAATAATTTTTATTATTAGTTATCAAACTACCCTTAACCAACTCTATTCCATTTAAGAAAAAATACTTCCCTAAAAAACCATCGCAATCACTACCATCATTCATACTACCAGAGCAAGATATTTCAGATCTAATATGTGCTTTTTGACATCCAGTTGGTGTTACTTTCAAATCAGTTTTTATCACAGATTGCTTACAACTTAAAATCGGAATATCTCTTTTTATTCCTGATATATCATTTATTCTTTGATTATTCAAAAATACTCTTATATCTTGATTATATTTTCCTCCCATAGATAGGAATAATTTGTAGCTAAATGTCCTTTTCTCATTAGCTGAAAGATTCGCTATAGATCCACTATTACTGGTTATTGCACTCCTGAGAAATCCTCCTGAAATATTTTCCACTTTCGTTCCATAAGGAAAAATATCTTGATACAAAATATTCTTACATTCAGCGTTTCCTACGCATTCTAAAGAACCATTTACAAGCAATTCTTGACACTGTCCAGTAATGCTCTCAATATTTACTAATAATTTCGATCCACATTTCTTAACATCAACTTTAGTATCTGGCATATAAATCGGTCTGCTTGATTGCATAAATGACACCCTGGAAACATCTGTTGTTGATTGCAAACCTGTATGATTCTCATCAAACTCAATATAATAAACTAAATCTTTTATATCTCCATCTTTCATCTTTTGATATCCAATATTGCAACTGATATTGCTTCCAGCAAAAACTCCTGTTGGCAAAATATAAGCATTGCAATCAGTTAATTGCGCGTCATTTTTATGATAATATTTTATTCCTTGAGGAAGATAATCATAAATAAACACTGAAGAGCAATATGCCCCACTGCCTTGTCTTGCATTGCATCTTATCCTTAAATTAACTTTTGCCATTTGGCAATCAATTGGCTCGACAGTTCTTTGAATATCATATTCTGAATTGCTTATGCATTGATTAATAGTGGTCTGCTTTACAGGGATATTGATCCTTTTCCCGTTGTAAGCGATATGGGAATCTGAAGTATTTGGCGTTTGAGTCAATGCGCTCGAGCTAGTCTTGGCGCTATATTCTATAATTATTTTTTCCTGATAATTCAAAGATCTGGAAAGCGGGAAAGAGAAATTTCTTTGATCAGCAACTGAGGCAGAAACTATCATGGAAGAAGGCGCAGTTATATTAAATCTTCCAACTTTTACAGCGTCATATCCAAATGTAGCGCTTAATTGCTCATTTATTGCAATCATTCCGCAACCATTCTTGTTTTGACAATCAATTGTTATTTTTATTTTTGCTTCCTGGCAATTTTGAGAAGGATAAACATCTCTTGAGACTGTTAAATCTCCATTATTAACAATTGTTTGCCCGCAATCTTGCACGTTAGCTGAATAATCTCCGTTTATTTTTATATAATCAATATCGCCTGCATCATTTTTATGATAAATCAAATAATTAGAACTTGATCTGCTTTTTCCTTCATTTGCGTCAAAGAAAATTACAGGATTAGAAATTGGCAATTTATTGCCTTGAGTATCTACTTTCTTGCGCGCTAATAATTGAAAATCAATTGTGATTGAATCTCCTGAAGTTAAAAGTCCTGTTGTGCAACTCACAGTTCCTGTAATATCAGCCTTACAGCTTGCTTTCTTTATATCAGAAACTTTCAAACTTCCTGAAACATATTGCCCGTTTTGGCTGTATTGTTGGAATTCTGACCATCTGCATTTATTTTCAGCTTCGCTTCCATTACATCTTAAAGTGAGTTTTACTCCAATTTTCTCGCAATCAAGAGGAGTTATCTCTCTTGATAAAGTTATCATTTGTTCTTTTTCTACAGCATCAGTTGGAGTAGTTGGAGTTGTTGGAATTACAGGTTCTTCTGGCTGAGTTGGAATTACAGGTTTTTTAATTGTTTCTAAATTATCTTTATTACAGTTTGTTGAAAAAGCAGCAAGAAATAATTTCCCAGCGACAGGATTTTCGATAATCGGATACTCAACCATATTTTCCAAAATATCTTTGTGAGAATATCCAATTTCTTTCAAAGCTCCCTTGCTATCTTTATAAGAAATTTCAAAATCTCCAAATCCTGTTCCTTGCCCAATTGAATTTATATCATAACCAGAGTTTCCACCAAAAATACCTTTAATCACAAAACTCGCACCCTCGCCTTTTTTATCCACATCTCCTAAATTCCAAGTTATACCAGTGCCATCAATTCCTTTGTACGCATCGGAATAAACAGGCATAAATTCATATTTCCCATTATGATTAAATCTTATTGCCACATTCTGGCATGCTCCAACTGTTTTCTTTATATAAAAAGTATTTCTTTTAACAATGCTGTCGAAGTGCGATAAAAGGTTTGCTAGATCAGAAGATTCTGAAAAATTAGCCGAGGAATTAGCAACATTTATCATTAAACTTTTTGCAAAATTTCCGGCATTGGCTTTTATCAAATTTGTTTTTGCAAAATTATATCCAATTGTATACAAAGAAATTCCTTTTGATCGGACAGTTCTAGCTTGGGCTAAAGCGTCGTTTGTGCATTTATTCTGCGTTACAGGATATGATTGATTATCAGGGCATTCTCCAGATGTAGATGAATTAGCTATTCCGTCTGAAACTAATATCATTATTCTTTTATTTCCCCCTTCAGGGCCTGATCCAAACATTTCTCCCGCTTTTTTCAATCCATCTGCAATATTTGTTGACTTGTCGCCCGCTTTCCAATTATTGATGATAGTTCTTGCTGCTGAAAAATTATTTCCTAATTCAAAAAGTCTTGTCCCATAATTTCCGAAACTCACTATACCAACTCTATCAATATTAGAATCAAGCTTTCCTAATATTCCCAATACCGCATTTTTCATGTTTGAAATTATCGAAGATACGGTTTCTGATCTATCAATAACAAAAACTATATCCAAGCCTCTTCTTTCAGTTTTTTGAGCTATCTGAGAGATGCTCGGATCTTCTGGACAAAAAAATTTATATTTATAGCTGATATAACATTCTTGCTCTCCAGAGACTGGCGATGCCGGTTCTTTTGTTTCAGAAGATTCGCCTTGTTTTTCAACAAAAGCAGTTGTATTGAAACCAGTGGAGTTAAGCCCTTCTTTTATATTCGTAGTAAAAGTAAAAAGCGCTTTATCGATAGGGTTATTAACAGCAAAAGGCTTTCCTTTCATTAAAAAGGATGCTTTTGGATTTTCTACTGCATTAACATTTATACCTACTATGTATGTGCCTTTATCTAAATCAAGCACCATTCCATTTATTTTTGTTTTATCCTTCCCAGATTCATCAGTAAAAGACTCTATGCCTGTCACAACTGCGCTGGAATATGCATTAATTTTAGCAACGCCAAAGCACGCTAAAAAAATAACAAAAGTTAGAATGACTTTTTTAAAGAATTCCATATTTTTCATCATTTATTAATTGTTAATTGCATTATAAGGCAATTAACAATAATCAAGAAGTGGAAAAAAATTATATCGCAAATAAACGAAAAACCGCCCTTGTTATTATTGGCGGTTTTTCGTTCCGATAAATCGGATTTTAATGACCTTTATTCCCTTTTATGGGGGAATAACAAAATAATTATTTGTTCAATCTTTTGATAGCTTTCTCTAATTCTGATTCTGATTTTTTTCCGAAAAAACTTTGTGAAAATTTTTCAGAATTTGATCTTGAAGCAAAAGCTATTTTCTCATAAGCATCGACAGCGTAAACAAAATGTTTTCTGAATACCACTAAAGCTAAGACGATAATGAATATTGGCAAATAAATATAATCCTTTATAGTATTTCCGAATCCAGTACTGACATTGCTTGGAGAAGTTGTTGTCCCAGCAACGCCTGATCTATCAATATACAATGTGATAGTATCACTTATTTCCGGATCGATATTCTTAATAACAGCAGAATTTCTAAGCTGGTTTTGTCCATAATTGAAACTTTCTATCGGATCAATAATGATATCAAAAGTTATTGTTTTTCTTTGTCCAGGATTTAAATCTCCAATATTTAATCCAGATATGATATCTGTTGAATTTTGCGTCCCATCAACCTGCAAGTTTCCAATGTATTTTGTTTTTAATGGCAAAATATCGGCAACTGTAAGATTATTATATGTTTTAGTATCATCATTTGAAATTTCAATTCTGATATTAACAACGCTCGATGGTTTAGTATAAAGATTTTTTGACCATTGACTGTTTTGAGAAACATCTCTTGCAGAACTTGTCAAAGTTAATCTGTTTTGATTCTGATTTTGATTATTATCAAGAGTTCTGAAAGATAACATTGTTCCAAATGAATTTCCGGCATTATTTCTGGCAACAGCCCTGAAATAATATGTCGTATTCGGCTGCAAATTATTTAAAACACTTGAAAATGTTGAAACAGAATTCAAACTCTGAATACCAGTAGCGCCATTATCGGCTAATGCTAAAGGAATCCATGATGTCTTTCCTTCGTTGTTCCATTCAAACCAGACATCAGCATAATTAGCACCTCCCAAATTTAACAAATTTCCATTAAGCCTTGCACTTGTAGCTGTAATATTGTCAGCATACAATGTTTGAACTTGAGGATAATTAACTGTTGGTTGAATAGGAGTAGTCGGTGAAATTGGCGCAACAGGTTGAGGCTGAACTATCGGAGTAGGCTGAACTATAGGTTGTGGTGATATTGGCACAACAGGCTGAGCTATTGGTGTTGGTTGCACAATAGGTTGTGGATATATTGGAGGTGTTGGTTGAGGTTGTGTGATTGGAGTAGGTTCGGGAATTATTGGTGTTGGCGCAGGAATAACTGGAGCAGGAACAACTGGTTCTGGTGTTGTTATAGGACTTGGATTAGGAGTTGGACTATAAGATCCAGGAGTGGTGAAATACTTAAAATCTCCTGTTATATATTGTCCGGCATATCCAATTTCCAAATAATAAGCATATGTAGTATTTGGCTTTAAAGCTGTAACTGAAGAATCAGAAACAGTTATATAACCATTTACAACATCCCATGAAGAATATTCTCTATTCCAAGTTTTTTCAACCGCGCTTCCTTGGCCGACTTCAAAATACTTGAAATAAGCAATCATGCTATCTGTTCCTTGCGTTGTAGAAATTTTTCCATTAAAAACAACGCTTGTAGCAGTTATATTGCTTGCTTGCAATGTATAAGGAAAAGGCAAAACATTAGGATCAGCCTTTGCAACATTAGGATTTAAAGAAATCAATCCAAAAATCAACCATTGGCGCATTATTATAGGTTATTTTTCCAAAAACAGTTGCTGAATTTGTTGAAACAGACCCTATTTTATCAGTTAATACTTCTGGGCTTGAAACTGCATTGGCAAACATAACTCCAAAAACTGTTATTGCAGCAACAAGTAAAAGTATAGATATTATTTTTTTGCTTATTTTCATAAAATTTTTCACCATAAGGTGTTTATTTATAAGGCTTTTTACAGGTTCATATTCCCTGTTTTGTGCTTATACCATATAAAAAACGCCTTGTTATGTCAATATCAGGCTTTTATATCAAAAAATCCCTAATCATAGGGATTTTTTGATTTTTATAATTCAATTTTACTGTATTGGAACAAGTCTGCTTGAATAAAGTTTCCCTTGATAATCTTTATAGGAAACATTGAAAGAATTTATAGCGTTTATTAAACTTCCTCCTGGCTTTATTCTGAATTTTACTAATAATGACCTAGATTCTCCAATTTTTAAATCTGGCAATCTCCAAATAGGATTTCCTAATGAATCAATGTTGCCACTTGGTTGAGAAGATATAATTTCTATACCTGAAGGGATCTTGGCATTTATAGAAATATTACTACAAATCATTTTTGAATCATCAATTTTATTTAATTTTCTGAATATATTCATCAACATATCTGATATTTTTTCTGGATTGGTAAAATAATAATAATTCCCCTCCTCTGAAGAGAGATGTTTCATAGATTCTTGAGTTTCAAGCATAAGTTTATTTAAAGCAATCCTATTAAATTCAGCCGAGGCAGAATCAGGATAAATTTCAAAAGGTTGTTCAAGATAAGCTACATAAATATTATCAATTAGATTAAGCGATTTTTGAGTTTCCACTAAACTGTTAATTTCTTTAAAAGCTACTTTATGTGAAACCGGTTCTCCTAATTTATTTCTGTTAGGTCCTCCATCAGAAAATATTATTATTGATTTTTTAGCATCAACTCTAGCATTTTTAAGCATAGCGAATCCAACTCCTAAACCTTTGAACATATTAGTATTCCCATGTGACTCTATTAGAGATTGATTAATATATGTATTATTAGAAACAAAATTTAGTGGCAAAACAATATTTGCTTCATCTGAAAAAACAACGATTCCTATTCTATCATTTTTGTCCATAATCTTAACAAATTTCATCACAGCATTTCTCAAATATTCTACATTCGAACCCATTGATCCTGAAACATCCAAAACCATAACTATATCGTCTTTGGTTTGTTGTTTTGCTATTTCCGACAGATTGCAAGTATATTCAAACTTATTTTCTGGTGGACATTCTTGGGCAGAATAATTATATGTTCCCAAATTAAATTTCTGATCTCCATATTTCAAATAAGCTCCATTTAAAACATCATAATTCCCTGCTGGCGCAATCGAAATATCATAATCAATATTCATACTATCACTAACTGTCAGATTTCCTCCAACATAGCATTTTATAGCTCCAAAATAAGCATAGCAACCATAGGAAAAAATATTTTTAGCCTTCCATTGATTTTGAATAGGATTTACCAATTCTATTGTTTTATCGCATTTTGCGTCTTGGCGCACGCCTTCTGGAGCTTTGCAAAATATTTTATTATTTACTCTCACGATTCCGCACATATCAGTTTCTTTTACAGAAGTTTGAACTTCTATAAAAGGCTTAGGACATTTCTTAACATCAACTTTAGTATCTGGCATATAAATCGGTCTGCTTGATTGCATAAATGACACCCTGGAAACATCTGTTGTTGATTGCAAACCTGTATGATTCTCATCAAACTCAATGTAATAAACTAAATCTTTTATATCTCCATCTTTCATCTTTTGATATCCAATATGGCAACTGATATTGCTTCCAGCAAAAACTCCTGTTGGCAAAATATAAGCATTGCAATCAGTTAATTGCGCGTCATTTTTATGATAATATTTTATTCCTTGAGGAAGATAATCATAAATAAACACTGAAGAGCAATATGCCCCACTGCCTTGTCTTGCATTGCATCTTATCCTTAAATTAACTTTTGCCATTTGGCAATCAATTGGCTCGACAGTTCTTTGAATATCATATTCTGAATTGCTTATGCATTGATTAATAGTGGTTTGTTTTACGGGGATATTAATTCTTTTTCCGTTGTAAGCGATATGGGAATCTGAAGTATTTGGCGTTTGAGTCAATGCGCTTGAGCTAGTCTTGGCGCTATATTCTATAATTATTTTTTCCTGATAATTCAAAGATCTGGAAAGCGGGAAAGAGAAATTCCTTTGATCAGCAACTGAGGCAGAAACTATCATGGAAGAAGGCGCAGTTATATTAAATCTTCCAACTTTTACAGCATCATATCCAAATGTAGCGCTTAATTGTTCATTTATTGCAATCATTCCGCAACCGTTCTTGTTTTGGCAATCAATTGTCATTTTTATTTTTGCTTCCTGGCAATTTTGGGAAGGATAAACATCTCTTGAGACTGTTAAATCTCCATTATTAGCGATTGTCTGTCCGCAATCTTGCACTTGAGCTGAATAACCTCCATTTATTTTTATATAGTCAATATCGCCTGCATCATTTTTATGATAAATCAAATAATTAGAACTTGACCTATTCTTCCCTTCATTTTCATCAAAAAAGACCACAGGATTAGAAATTGGCAATTTATTGCCCTGAGTATCAACTTTCTTGCGCGCTAACAATTGAAAATCAACTGTTACTGAATCTCCTGCGGCTAAAAGTCCTGTCGTGCAACTCACAGTTCCTGTAATATCAGCTTTGCAACTCGCTTTCTTTGTATCAGAAACTTTCAAACTTCCTGAAACATATTGCCCGTTTTGGCTATATTGCTGAAATTCTGACCATCTGCATTTATTTTCAGTTTCACTACCATTACATCTTAAAGTAAGTTTTACTCCTACTTTCTCACAATCAAGAGGACTTATTTCTCTTGTTAGAGCTATCATTTGTTCTTTTTCCACGGCATCGGTTGGGGTGGTCGGAGTTGTTGGGATTACAGGTTCTTCTGGCTGGGTTGGAATTACAGGTTTTTTAATTGTTTCTAAATTATCTTTATTGCAATTTGTTGAAAAAGCAGCAAGAAATATTTTTCCAGCGACAGGATTTTCGATAATCGGATACTCAACCATATTTTCTAGAATATCTTTGTGAGAATATCCGATTTCTTTTATAACGCCCTTGCTATCTTTGTATGAAATTTCAAAATCTCCAAATCCAATTCCTTGGCCAATTGAATTTATATCATTCCCAGAGCTTCCTTTGAATATACCTTTAATCACAAAATTCGCGCCTTCTCCTTTTTTATCCACATCTCCTAAATTCCAAGATATTCCAGTGCCATCAGTTCCTTTATATGCATCTGAGTAAGCGGGCGCAAATTCATATTTCCCATTATGATTAAATCTTATTGCCACATTCTGGCATGCTCCAACTGTTTTCTTTATATAAAAAGTATTTCTTTTAACAATGCTGTCGAAGTGCGATAAAAGTTTTGCTAGATCAGAAGATTCTGAAAAATTAGCCGAGGAATTAGCAACATTTATCATTAAACTTTTTGCAAAATTTCCGGCATTGGCTTTTATCAAATTTGTTTTTGCAAAATTATATCCAATTGTAT
>JAGOPM010000027.1 GCA_017991975.1 Candidatus Parcubacteria bacterium
GCATTGAAATAATGATAAGCCTGATCCCACAATGTCGAAGATGTGCCATTAACATTTAAAGATACGGCATTTAAAACAGTAATAGTGCTTGAGGAAATTGTGGTGGTTGCCAATGTAGTCGTGGCAGAGAATGTCCATAATCCAGAAATATTTTCTGTTTCTGAAATATCGGCAAATTCAGATTCCAATTTTCCAGACAATCTTTTAGCTTCAAACGCCGATGGTACAGATCCTATTTTTTTCCTTGGGCTCATTTCCCCGTCCCAAACAGGTTCAGTGGTTGTGCTTCCAATATTAACAGAAAGCCAAACATTTTGATTAAAAATATTATCTGGCAAAACATTCACAGATCCAAGTAAATGAGAGAAAAGTCCATTAGTAATTGTTACCTTATTTGTTGTCGTGCAAGTTTCAGTCCAAAGCAATGTTCCACCCGATACTGCATCATATATTTTAAACTCAATATTATATGTTCCATCCGCCACTGCTTGGTTGGAACTGTCGGTTAATTTTCCTTGATAATTTATTTGCTCATTAAATGCCGAATAAACAGGATTTGCAAGCAGAACAAAAGCAAAAACAATAATCAAAAATTGAATTTTTGAGAAAAAATTCTTTACCCATATTCTCTTTTTTCTAGGAATAAAATTCATCTCAATCCAAAAGAAATATTACTTAAATTATACTATAATTATACGCGTCTATCAAAAAAAATTTGTGGAAAATTAATGTTGAAAAATCAATCAATCTCGATTCTCCTTCTTTTGAATTTTTCAAAAAACTTATTCTGCTCTTGCTGGCGGAAAAACGCGATTAAAAGCGCTAATAAAACAATGGAAGTAACGATTAAAAGTTTGCCCCACCATAATACCCAAACAGACCCAATTGCAAAAATAATCTTCTCATACCAAGCAAGCTCTCGAGGAGGCTTTAAAAAAGTTGGAGGCAAAATCTGGATTTCAGTATCTATTTTTTTTACAACCTGATTTTGATAATCCAAAAATAATATTGTTAAAGAATATTTTCCCTGTTCTTTTGGAGGCATAGTAGCCATTTCATTCCCTTTGCCTTCAGAACACAACACAAAAGACGTTTCTTTACCGTCTTTTCCTAAACTCAAAACTATGACCTTCACAAACGGAGGCAATTGAGAGCAATCAAATTTCACATCCAAAGGCTGATCGCTGCGAATTATTCTGTCTTGAGTTTCTATAATATTCTTTCCATTCTGGGTTATATTGATATCATCAATGGAAATCTTATCAATTTTTTCCTGCCATTCTTTTTGCAAATCTTTTTTAGGAATTAAATCTTGCAAAGTCGAAGTAGATCTGCCTCCTGATGTTTCCACTCCCCCAATTGATATTTCCGGCTTTTCTTCCGGTTCAATCTTTTTTTCTTCTTTTGAAAAAAATCCAGAAGCTATTGCTCCAGAAGAATAATTTGGCACTCCATCATAAGAAAAAACAGCATAATAATAATTTTTTCCTTCCTGCAATCCAGTATCTAAAAAACCAACATCTTTACCTTGATAAACTAAAATTCCTTGATTTCTGTCAGTTGGAAAAAAAACATCTGATCTTCTTACAATTACTCCTTGAAAATCCAAATCAACAGGATTTTCCCATGAAAGCTGCATGCCAGAATCTGTATTAATAGTTTTAAATCCTGAAACATTCTGCGGAGGGATAATATCGGGATTTTCCAAAGTCGAAAATTGGTATCCCGAAGATTGCGCGCTTCCGTCGCTATTAGAACAATGAATAGAAAAATAATAATCTGTTTTAGGCAAAAGATTCTGCAAAGAAAAACTATGATTAAGCTGTGAAGATGATTCTAATAAAACATTACCATAAAAATTATCCGTCCCCCATCTTAATTCGCAGATTGCCTGAATATTAGTGGAAAAAATTATAGAAGCTGAACTTGTAGAAATATTTTGAGTATTTATCCCGCTTATTTCTATTGGAGTTGGAGTCGGTTGTTGACTTGCCTCTCCCCCTCCTTGTTCAGGAGTAGATTCTGTAGAAGTAATAACTTCAATCGAAACATTAAAATTATCAGTGCTCGTAGCTGCCAAAGCAAAAGCCACTTGGAAAAAAAGAGTTATGAAAATAAAAAAAATTATATTCCTTGACTGCATATTAATTTGGAACAACTGTCAAAACTATTGCAGAACTATAAACTCCTAAATTCATTGATTTACTCGCTCCTATCTGCGCGTAGAATTTTAATGAAGTAGTTTGACCTGCCGTATGATTTGCAGAAACAGAGCTTGCTATCAATCTATTTGTTGTTCCCAAAGGATACCAACATTTATCAGTGTTATCTGTTCCTCCTGATCCGCAAACACCTGCAACATCTTTAAAAAAATCAGAGGCAGCATCTCCGTCAACAGTAAAACCGAATTCAGCAGCGTTAGGATCAATCGACCATTCATAATCAGGAACTGCACCAGCTGGAGTATAATTATCAAAAGCGTCAACTCCTACATTACACCCTCCTGAAGCGCAAGATAAAGCAGGATTGCTCTGAGCGCTAATATAAAGCGAATAACCTCCGGGATTATCAGTATTCACTGTTATTATTTTAGAGGCAGTGCTTGTGCCACCGCCGGAAGCATAAATGCCAGACAAAGATAAATCGCTTCCAGCGCTTACTGAAATATATTGCTCATTTAAATTCTGGTATCCAGCATGCATCAAATAAACAGAGCTTGAAGAATCTCCTGTCCCTATTTCTCCAGCAGTATCTTCCATTATGTAATTGCTAGTCGTAGAATTAGTTCCTCCGATATTAATCGAATCAAACTGCATTATATAGCTACTGCTAGACGCTACATAAGCTAAAGAATTCGCTCCAACGAACATCAAAAATAAAGCAAAAACTATCGCCTGTTTTTTTGTTGTTTTTCCGCGATTCATTTTATTAATATTTGCTTAATTATAATGTTTTTATCGCCAAAAAAGAAGTGAAAAAATTTTCCTTTTTATCCCTATTATAAAAATAAACGGCTAAATGAACTTAGCCGTTTATTTTGTTATAAACAAAGGGTTTGTAGCTAAACGGCTAACTGCCTTGCAAACGAGCTTGCTCGCGTTGCTGACGAGACTAAACCAATTTAGCCGTTTATTTGCCAATCTTTTGTTTTAAAAATTTAAAAAAAACAAAAACAGAAGAAATAACTATCAAAATGATTGCTATAATTAAAAATTTTTTATCAATTATCCAAAAATCAATCTCTTTGGAAATATTTTCCTGACCATACCCTTTATAAAGATCCAATCTCGCCTGATATTTCCCGAAACCAATGTTTTCGGGAAGCCTTAAATCCTGAGTTCTTTGACTTTGGGGCAGAACAAAAAAATTAGCTATATCTATAACAGCAATCTCTTTATTCTTCCAATCAAAAATATGAATTTTACCTCCAGGATTTAAATAAGCATTGCCCTGATTTTTAAAAATTATTTCAAAAAAATTATTGTTGTCTTTCTGTTTAAAGAAAAATCCGGATAACTCGCCATCAAGCTTGCAATATCCTTTAATGGTCACTAAAAATAAACTGGCGATCCTGGAAACAGCTTTCGGACCATCTTGCGAAGAATCAATCGCCGACACTACCACTGCTCCATGCATCGAACCTGGTTTTGCATATTGAGGAATCTTGATTTGAACCGAAAGATAAATCTTTTGACCATGTTCTAAAGAAAATCCTGAAGTTTCCGGGAAAATATAATCGCGCAGCGAATAAGGACTGTTGTCAATTAATTCTACATTTCGGGAAGCTGAAAAATCTTCCAGAGAAATCGAAAAATCAAGTTTTTTCCCGCTTCTGTTTAAAACAGAGATTTCAACATCTTTGTTTTGTCCAGGCTCAAGAGAAATTTCTGTTTTTACTGGACCGACTAAATAATCCCCTGTTTTTTCAATATTGCTAAAATTATCTAACCTATAGGCAAAAACACTGTTTGCAAAAAACAGCGCAAATAAAAACGAAAATAAAATTATTAACGAATTTTTTCTTGGCATATGCAAATTCCAAACTGTAAAAGCATCATTCATTTATGACTCTCAAAACTTCTTCGATGCTTGTCTGCCCCATAGCAGCTTTCACAAATCCGTCTTGGACCATAGCCTCAAATCCTTCCTGTTCGGCTTGTTTTAAAATTTCGGAAGCATTAGCGCCTCTACTGATTATGTTTCTAATATTCTCGCTTACGACAAGCAGTTCATAAATTCCGAGTCTGCCTTTGTATCCTGAAACCATGTCTTTTGGCTTATAAAAATATATATCTTCTAATTTATCACCCTTTTTAGCCACTCCTTCCCTAACAAGACTCTGCATTATTTTTTCAATATTGCAATATTTGGAAATATTCTGAATTTGTTCTTTTCCAAGACTATATTTTTCTTTATCATCAGAAAGTTTTCTGACCAACCTCTGAGCCAAAATAAAATTCAATGTTGAAGACAGCAAGAAAGGTTCAACTTTCATATCTATCAAGCGAGGTATAGCTCCTGGAGCGCTATTAGTATGCAAAGTAGATAAAACCAAATGACCAGTTAATGCCGCATTTATTGCCAATGATGCAGTTTCACCGTCGCGGATTTCACCGACCATCAAGATATTCGGATCTTGTCTTAAAAGGGATCTCAATGCCGAAGAAAAAGTTAATCCTATTTTGGAATCTATTTGTGTCTGATTTATTCGAGGCATCTGATATTCAACAGGGTCTTCAACAGTAGAAATATTCACTTCTGGTTTATTGAGCATTTCCATCATCGCATAAAGCGTAGTAGTTTTTCCTGATCCAGTAGGACCAGTGACTAAAAACATTCCAAGAGGTTTCTTTAATCCCGCAGTTATTGTCTGAGCCATTTCTTTGCGGAAACCTAAAGATTCTAAATCATAAGATTTCACAGTATCGGGCAAAAGACGCATAACAATTTTCTCTCCATAAAATACCGGTAAAATAGAAACTCTGATTGAGTATTTTCCAGAATCGCTGGATACTCTGAATCTTCCATCTTGAGGCAAGCGATGTTCGTCTAATTTTAAATTAGAAAGCACTTTTATCCTAGCCACAATTCCATTAGAAACTTGCTTAGGCAGAATCATGGCATCTTTTAAAAGCCCATCTATCCTATAGCGGACAACTACTTCTTTTTCTGTTGGTTCGATATGGATATCTGAAGCTCTTTCTAAAATAGCATGATTTACTAAAGTGTCTACGATTTTGATAACTGGGATTTCCTTTGCTTCTTTTTCAAGATCTTTTGCCCCTTTGCCGTTTTCCTTGTGATCTTCAGTAATTTCTAATGATTCTTCTGATTTAACAATATCAGCGAATTCATTTTCCAAACTTTTACTGTATTGCTTTAAAACATTGCCAATGCTTTTACTGTTAGTAAGCCTAGGAAGTATTTTTAAATTAGATTTCTTTTTTAAAAAATCCAAAATTTCCAGATTGCCAGGATCAAGCATTGCCACTTCCAATTCCTTAGATCTTTTTTTATATGCCACTATCTTATGGGTTTTAGCAGTGGCTTCAGGTATGATTTCTAAAATTTTTGGATCAATTTGCTCTTTTTCAAGATCAACAAAAGGAATACCTAAAATATAGGCTTCCAATTTTATCAGCTTTTCCTCTTCGATTATCTTGTCTGATATCAGAATATCGCGCAGCCTTTTTCCAGCTTTTTGCGATTTTATTTGCGCTTTTTCAAAATCTTTTTCGCTTACAAAACCTGAGTCGAGAAGAAAAGCTTTTAATTGCTGATCTTCTATCTTCATTGTTTATTGAAGCATGGAATTAATTTTTTCAATCATTTGTTCCAAACTATAATTAGCTTTAACTAAATAATTAGTGGCTCCCAACTCCAACGCTTTTTGAACATCGCCTGAAGTTTCTAAATTAGTTAAAACCAAGACCGGAATATCCTTCTTTTCCGGATCTGATTTTATTTTCTTTAAAACTTCAAACCCGTCAACTTTGGGCAAAACTATATCTAAAACTATCAAATCAAAATCCTGAGATTTAATCTGCTCCATGGCTTGTTGACCGTCAGTAGCGCTTAAAACCTCATATCCTACCTTCTTCAAACTTTCCCCTATCGCTCTTTGCAAAGAAGCTTCATCTTCAACAAATAAAATTTTTTTTGCCATATTATTTTTTAAATTTAAAATATATTATTCTCCTAATTTCGCATTGGATTTTATCGGTATGCTTATCCAAAAAACAGAACCTTCGCTTTCTTTTGATTTAAAATTTAATTTTCCCTTCAAAGGCCTTAATAAAGATTTTACTATAAACAATCCTAATCCAGTCCCGCCAGGATTGAATCTGTTAGCGTTCTTAGCTCTATGGAATTTTTCGGCTATGTGCAATTTATCAGAATCAGGAATACCAATGCCGGTATCTGCAACTTCTACAAAAATATTCTTCCCTCTGATTCCAGATTTAACATCAATACTCCCATTTTCTTTGTTATAAAGTATGGCATTTGTCAAAAGATTCTCTAAAATCATTTTCATCTGGGACTGATTTCCTAAAATTATCGGAACAGCGCTTTCTTTAGAATAATTTATCTTCACTTTTTTCTTGCCTGTAAGAGGATAAACATGAGACATAGCATCGTTTATTTCTTTCTCCAAATCAATATCTTCTGGATTTGGCATGGCAAAATCACCTTTGTCGATACGCGAAGCTATCAAAAGATTGGATATCAAATCTTTTATTCTGTCGGTATTCTGCCTCATCAAATCAAAATAGCCATTTTGATCGTTGACTAATCCAGGACATTCGTTTTTTACCAAATCTAAAATAAGACTTAAATTTGTTACTGGAGTGCGAAGCTGATGTGAAACAATCCCAATAAATTCAGTTTTAATGCGGCTGGCATCTGCCATTTTTTCAAAGCTCCTCTCGATGAAAAAAGAAACAAAAAGAAAAAAAACGCTTACAGCAAAAATTATGAGAACAAGCTGACTGTAATCAATTTTTATATATTGAGTTCCTAAAAGATACAAAAGCAAATCAGATCCTATAGTTAACAACCCTAAAATTCCAAAGAGTATTTGAGGGTGTTGCCAGAATGGAATACCCCAATCTTTGGCTTGTTTCCTGAAATTAAGTTGCTCCGATATTTTTGATGCCATTTATTTAACTAATTATATCAGAAAGCGCCTATAGAAAAAACAAAAACTGTGGATAAGACTGAAATTTATTTGATTATAATTTTAAATAATATTATATCCCCTCCTTGAAGAATATTATTCTGGCTTTCTATTTCAATAGCGCTATTTTCACGCAAATCTTCTTTGTTTTTTTGAATATATTCTCCAGCGCTGGGAGGAATACCACCATCTTCAACTGATTTTTGGAGTTCTGATGCTAAAGCCTCTTGGCTTTTCTGCTGGTAAAGGAATATCTGAGTATCATTTTTAATCAAAGCTGTTCTTTGCTGACCATCAATATCTAAAATAAGTTTGTTTCCGTTTATTGTTTTTAATATTGCATTTGTCTTGAGAACTTCTGGCAGACTCCCTAATGTCGTATTTTCCAAATTCAAAGGAGCAGTTTTTTCAAAAAAATTGAAACCATCAAAATTTTTCCTATAAGACATAAAAGCTCCCAAAAGTAAAGCTGAAATTATCAAAATAGTTAAAAAAAATTTATTCATAAAATAATTATAGCAAATTAAAAAAACAAAATATATCGTTTGACTGAAAATGATTAATTAGTATAATATATTAGCAGAAAAAACTTTTAAATATCGGGCTGTAGTGCAACGGTAGCACGAGTCCTTTGGGAGGATTTAGTCTGGGTTCAAATCCCAGCAGCCCGACATATTAAGCCAAAAAACAAAAAGAAGATTTTACAATCTTCTTTTTGTTTTGAAAATATCTGGTCGGGGCGCCGAGAATCGAACTCGGGCCTCACGCACCCGAAGCGTGAATACTACCGCTGTACTACATCCCGAAATACAGAAAAA
>JAGOPM010000004.1 GCA_017991975.1 Candidatus Parcubacteria bacterium
TCCTATTTTAAATAATATCTTATTAAAAGCTGATAAGAATTTTATTATTCTTATGGCTACTAATTTAGAGATAGGGGTAAAATATTGGGTTTTATCTAAAATTGAAAAAGAAGGATCTATTGTTGTTCCAACAAAAGTTTTATCAACTTTTATTTCAAATATTTCTGATGAAAAAATTTCAATTACTTTAAAAGATAAAAAGATTTATCTTGATGCGAAGAATAATAAGACTTTTATTAAAGGGCTTGATCCGGAAGAGTTTCCTATAATTCCTGATTCTGAAACAAAAGAGTTTATAGAACTCGATTCTAAGGCCTTTTGTGAAGCTATATCTAGTGTTTTAGGCTTTTGTTCTCAAAATCAATCTAGAAGGCCAGAAATCACAGGAATATATGTTAATTTTAAGAAGGATAGCGTTGATATTGTGGCAACTGATAGTTATAGATTAGGGGAAAAGAATATATTATTAAAAAACCCGATAAATAGCGAATTTGCTTTTATATTACCTCAAAGAACAGCTCAAGAATTAGTTAATATATTTTCTTTAGAAGATAATTTAAAGATTTATTATTCTCCTAATCATATTTTATTCGAATCAATGCTTTTAGAGGTTAAAAACCCCAAAATACATTTAAATTCAACTTTAATTCAAGGAGAATATCCTAATTATAAAGATATTATTCCTAAGAATTTTAAAACAAAAGTGATTATTGATAAAGATGAATTATTAAATCAAATAAAAACAGCAGGTATTTTTACTGATAAAAATAATGAGATGAAATTCGATGTTGATTCTAAAAAGAAAGGAATTACTATTTTTTCCCAAAATGCTGATATAGGAGAAAATGAATCTTTCATAGAAGCTTTAATAGAAGGGGAAGATTTAAATATTTGCTTTAATTATAGATTCTTGCTGGAAGGATTAACTAATATTAAAAGTAAAAAAATAAGTATTGAGTTAAATGGAAGCGATGGACCTTCAATTATTAGGCCAGTAGGGGATAGTAGTTTTATTTATCTTTTAATGCCAATTAAAAACAGTTAGAAATTTTGATTTTCTAAAGGATGCTTTGATAGATAATATTCCATGAACTGTCTAAAGACGGGGCCGGATAAACTGGCTCCGACTTTTTTTGTAGGTTCATTATTATTATTTCCACTCCATATTCCAATAACAATATTAGGGGTATATCCTATTGTCCATGCATCTCTGCCATCATTAGAAGTTCCTGTTTTTACAGCTACTTCATATCCAGGAACATAAAGATAGGAATTATATCCAAACATTGGTCCTCTGGCATTGTTATCGGATAAAACACTATTTAAAACTTTGCAACTTTTAGAATCTAAGACTCTTTTAGGAGTTGATTTATATTCTTTTATTGTTTTTCCTTCAGAATTTTCTATTTTAGTTATAGCTATCGGATTTGTTTTATATCCATTAGTAGCAAAAACTCCATAGGCTGAAGTTATTTCTATAGGTTTAACTTCCCATCCTCCAAGGACGATAGATGGGCCAAAAGGAGGGTTTAATGTGTTTATTCCGCAATTTTGCGCTGTTTTAATCGTATCATCTAATCCAGCCATATAAAGAAGAACTTTTACAGCTGGTATATTTAATGATTGAGCTAAAGCATTTCTTAAAGTGACTTCTCCTCTGAATAATCCATCGTAATTTTTAGGGATATAATTTTTACCTCCCCAGACTCCAAAATCAGTTAATTCATCAATAACTGTTGTTGTGTCGGTATATCCCTTTTTAAATGCTGTTACATAGGCAAAAGGTTTAAAAGCGGATCCTGGTTGCCTTCCTTGACCGTAGGTGAGAATATTAACTTTCGGGTCGTATAAACAATTAGATTTGCAGCCTTCTGGCTCTGTAGGTCCAAAATAATCTTTTGATCCAACCATAGCTAAAATATGTCCGTCTTTGGGATTAATCGCTATAAAAGCTGTGTTATGACAATTATATTGGATATTTTTTTGGGCATTAACTAAAACAAAATCTTCAGCTTTTTCTTGGAGATCCCAATCAAGTGTTGTATAAACTTTTAACCCATTTTCCATTAAATAATCTTCTCCAAATTCTTCTAAAAGCATTTTTTTGACATACAAAGAAAAATGAGGAGCTAAAATAGTGCTAGCATTATCGCTGAATTTTAAAGTTTGGCTTTTTGCCTGGTCTGCTTGTTCTTGAGAAATATAATGTTCTTCAACCATTCTCTTTAAGACATAGTTATCTCTTCTTTGGATTAAAGAATTTAATTTTTCTCCAAAAGGATCATATTCGCAAGGTCTCTGTATTAATGCGGCCAATAAAGATGCTTCTGATAAATTTAAATCTTGAGCAGGTTTTCCAAAATAATATTTGCTTGCTTGACCAACTCCATATAAATTGTAGCAATAAGGAACACGATTTAAATACCATTCCAATATTTGATCTTTGGAATATTGTTGTTCAAGCCTTAGTGACAAAACTATTTCTCTTATTTTTCTTGAAACAGTTTTTTCTTTGGTTAAAAAAGTTGTTCTAATAAGTTGTTGGGTTATAGTTGATCCTCCTCCGGCTTTACCAATATTTAAAACCATACGAGAAAACCCTGCAGGATCAACTCCTTTATGTTTATAAAAATTGGCGTCTTCGGATGATATTATTGCTTGTTTTAAAATATCAGGAATTTGGTCTATTTTTACAGCTTCAGTTTTATCAGATCCTATCCTATACAGAAGTCTTTCGCCTGTAGAATCATATATTTCAGTAGCCTTGCTCTGTTGAATCTCATTGAAGATTTCTGGTTGAGGCAAATCTTTGGTAAAATAAATAAAGAGCAAGAGAAAGCTTATTGCTCCTATTAAAAAAGCATAAAAAATATATTTCAGTATTTTTTTAGCGCCTAATTCTTTGAAATTAAAATTTGTTTTAAAATATTTTTTTACTTTCATTTTTTCTTGAAAAAAATCCTAAATTATTATATTTAATGATATATTAAAAATATGAAAATTTCTACCGAGCAAAATAAGATAAACGAAATATTGGAGAGGGGAGTTGAAGAAATAACCAATAAAAAGCATTTGCAAGAAGCTTTACTTTCCGGCAGACAATTAAGGATAAAACTTGGAATTGATCCTACGGGAAACAAAATCCATATCGGAAGAGCTACTCAGCTTTTAAAGCTTAAAGATTTTCAGGATTTGGGCCACAAGATAGTCTTGATTATAGGAGATTTTACCGCTCAAATAGGAGATGCCTCTGATAAGAATTCTATGCGTCCTCCATTGACTGAAAAAGAGATAAAAGAAAATTTAAAAGACTACAAGAAACAGATAGCAAAAATTCTTGATATTAGCAAGGTTGAATTCAGGTATAACAGCGAATGGTGGTCAAAATTTAAAATGAAGGATTTTATCTCTTTATCTCAAAAATTTACTGCCCAGCAGCTTATTCAAAGAAGGAATTTCAAAGAAAGGTGGGATAGTGATAAGCCAATAGGCTTACATGAGATTTTTTATCCTATTTTTCAAGGATATGATTCTGTGGCAGTGGAATCAGATATGGAATTAGGAGGTTCTGATCAATTATTCAATCTCCAGATGGGTAGGGAAATACAGACTATCTTTAATCAAAAACCGCAAGATTTGATGACTTTAAAAATGATTTGGGGATTAGATGGGAGAAAGATGTCTACAAGTTGGGGTAATGTTATAAATATAACTGATGATTTTTATGATATGTATGGGAAGATAATGTCTATGAGGGACGAATATATTATTGATTATCTGGAATCGTGTACCAGAATGTCTATTGATAAAATTCAACAGTATAAGAGAGATTTGGAAATTAAAGGTAATTTTAAGGAGGTTAAAGAAATATTAGCTAAAGAAATAGTAAGCATTTATTATTCTTCAAAATTAGCTGATGAAGCTTATGATAAATTTAATAAAATGTTTAAAGACAAAGAAATTCCAGAAGATATTATAGAAGTTTTGATTCCTTTCCAAAAAATGAATATTTTGGATCTTTTGATAGCAACTGGATCTGTAAAATCAAAACAAGAAGCTAGGCGCATGATTGAGCAGAAAGGAGTTAAGATCAATAATGATATAAAAGATGATATTAATGAAGAAATAGATGTAAAAAGCGGAATGGTGATTCAAAAAGGAAAGAGATTCTTTATAAAAATAAAGTGATTTTTATAAAAAAACGCCCTGTTTAATAGGGCGTTTTTTTATATTTGTTTTTTATTTAAAATATCTCTTCGTCTAAATCTTCTTCGTCTTCGTCATCTTCCTCTTCTTCATCTGTTTCTCCTAAATCCTCATCTATATCATCGTCTTCTAATCCTTCCTCATCTATTTCAATTTCGTCAGAGTCTTTTTCTTCTTCTCCTCCTTCTTCTTGGAAATCATCTTCTTGAGCAGAGAATCCGAAAGATTGAGTATATTTTTCTTCAGTGTCTTGAATTTTTTTCTTCATAAAATTTTTATAAAGATATTATTTTATTTATTTTTTGTTTATTATAATCAGGTTTTTGAAACTGTCAATATTTTTTTAGCATATTTCTAAAGGGCTGGGAATTGGCATGACATATAGCCACAGACAACGCATCTGCCGCGTCATCGGGGGAGGGGATTTTATCTAAATTTAGAATCATTTTAACCATTTTTTGTATTTGTTTTTTTTCAGCCTTGCCATATCCAGTTACCGCCATTTTGACTTGGAGGGGAGTATATTCGAAAATGGGAAGTTTTTGTAATTCAGCTGTCAGGAGGATAACTCCTTTAGATTGGCTTACCGTAATAATTGTTTTTTGATTTTTGCAGAAAAATAATTTTTCCACAACTAAAACATCAGGATTATATTTTTTTATTATTCCTGATAATTTTTTATGAATTTCTTTTAGTCTTTTATGGTCGCTTAAAATAGGGGAAGTAAATATGCACCCGCAATCAATGAATTCAAGTTTGTTTTTTTCAGATCTGATTATTCCAAATCCTGTTGTTGCTGTTCCGGGGTCAATACCTAAAATAATCATAAATCAAGACAATTCTGCATTAGTATAGACATTTTGAACATCGTCTAAGTCTTCTAATGCTTCCAGCAGTTTTTTAATTGATTCTTGCGATTCTGCTGGAATCTCTTTGCTTTCTTTGGCAACCCATTCCAAATTGGCTGATTTAATGGAGACGCCTTTTGATTCTAATCCTTTTTTGATATTCTCAAAATCTTGGATGTTTCCGTAAACATAGAAATCGTTTTCGTCACAAGACATGTCATCAGCGCCTATATCTATAGAAATCATTTCCAAATCATCTTTTTTAAAATTTTTATTTTGTTCAAGATCGATTATGAAAACGCTCTTTTTCCCAAACATCCATTTTATAGCTCCTTCAGCGACAAGTTTTCCTCCTTCTTTATTTAAAACTTTTTTTATTTCTGAAAGGGCGCGATTGCTGTTATCGGTTATAGTTTCAATAATAATAGCGGCATCGTCTTTTATTACTTCAAAAACAGACTCTTTGAGATTGTCTAATTCGGAACTGCCAGCGCTTTTAGCGATAGCTCTCTCAATATTTTCTTTAGGCATGTTGACGGCGCGAGCTCTGTCTATCACCATTCTTAATTTGGAATTGCTTGATAAATCAGTGCCTCCTTCTTTAGCCGCTATTGTTATTTCTCTTGCGAATTTAGAAAATATTTTTCCTTTTTTGGCGTCTTCTAATCCTTTTTTATGTTTTATTGTCGCCCAATGCGAATGTCCTGACATATTTTATAATAATTTATTTTGAGATTCGTTGTCTTGGTAATTTATTTTTAAATATTCATAAGCTGCTTTAGTGGCAGTTCTGCCTCTTAATGTTCTTTCTAAAAATCCTAATTGCATTAAATAAGGTTCGTAAACATCTAAAATAGTATCTTCTTCTTCCTCGCTTGAAGCGGAAAGGCTTTTTATTCCAACAGGTCCTCCTCTATATTTGTCTATTATTATTTGTAAAATTTTTCGATCTTCAATTCCTAATCCTAAATCATCAATCTCTAAGAAGTCAAGGGCATTTTTGGCAGCTTCTTTAGTTATGATTTTTTGTCCATCAACTTGGGAGAAATCTCTTACTCTTTTTAATATTTGATTTGCGATTCTCGGTGTTGATCGAGAACAGGCTGCTATTGTTTCGCAAGCTTGATTATCTATTTCTATTTTTAAATTATTGGCCGAATTTTTTAAAATTGTTTTTATTTCTTCCTTATTATAATTGCTTAATTGAAAAGTGGCTCCGAATCTTGATCGAAAAGGGGAGGAAAGCAAAGCTACTTTGGTTGTTGCTCCAATAAGCGTAAAAGGAGGAAGATTGATTTCCATTGTTTGCGCCATAGGGCCTTTGCCTACGACGATATTCATTTTGAAGTCTTCCATTGCCGGATAAATCATTTCTTCAGTAATATTGTTCAATCTATGCACTTCATCAATAAAGAGTATATCTCCTTTGTTTAAATTGCTTAGAATTGAAGCTAAATCTCCGCTTTTTCTTATTGCCGGACCAGAAGTTGAAAAAATATGAACCCCCATTTCTTTAGCGATTAAATTTGCTAAAGTTGTCTTTCCAAGCCCTGGAGATCCATAAAGGAGAATATGATCTAAAGGCTCTTCTCTTTCTTGAGTTGCTTTGATCATAACCTCAAGAGTTTGCTTTATTTTATCTTGGCCAATATAACCTTGCCAAGTTTTTGGTCTTAGGTTATAGTCAAAGGGTTGCGAATCAGGTGATTGTAGGGGGGTATTGACAAACATTTAAATCTTTGCTATAATTAATATATAAGACAGTTAATAAAGTTTGATTGAAAATTCAGTCAGCCAGAGCAAAAAGTAGCTCATGAGCTGGGGATAGGGATATTTCTCAGATATATGGATAGTTGGGTTGCGACTCGGCTATACCTCGGAAATATTTCAGACTTTAAGCATACCGCTAAAGTGTCCCCCAGCTCAGGGGCTATTTTTATTTTAAAAATCACTCAGAAACTGCTTTGTCTATTTCTTGCATTGTTGTTATCTGCATGAGTGCTTTTATTATTCCGTCTTGGCGCATTGTTATCATTCCTTTTTTTGTAGCCAAATCAAGAGTGTCCGCGATTGATTTTTTTTCTAAAATCGCATTTTCGATATCTTTGTCTATTGGAAGTATTTCGTAAATTCCAATTCTTCCTTTATATCCAGTGAAATTACATTCTTCGCATCCTTGCGGAATTAATATTTCCTTTTTGTCTTCTAATTCTTTTTGCATTTCTTCGGGAAATAGGGGAATGATTCTTTTTATTTCTTTTAATATTCCTTCTGGAGCGGATTCTTTTTTGGCGCATTGCTTACAGACTTTTCTTACAAGCCTTTGAGCTATTACTATATTTATTGCTGGACCAATATTGTAATCTTGCGCTCCTAAAGCTTGAAGCCTTGCTATTGATCCAACAGCGTCATTAGTATGCAAAGTTGATAAAACAAGATGCCCTGTTAGGGCTGATTGCAATGCTGTTTGGCAAGTTTCTTCATCTCTTATTTCTCCGACAAGTATTACGTCTGGGTCTTGCCTTACTATACTTTTTAATCCATTAGCAAAATCATATCCTTTGCTCGAATCTACCTGGGTTTGAGTTATGTCTTCTAATTTATATTCGATGGGGTCTTCAATGGTAATTATTTTATTTTCAGGGTTTCTGATTTTTTTTAGAATAGCGTAAAGAGTAGTTGTTTTTCCCGATCCGGTAGGACCAGTGACTAAAATCATTCCATTGGGCTTTGATATCTCTTTATTTACTGTTTCTAACATTAATTTATTCAGACCAAGATTTTCTATTTCAAAAAGATTTTTAGAATTTAAAATTCTTAAAACTATCGATTCTCCATTATTAGTCGGGATAGAAGAGCTTCTGGATTCGATATGATCCATACCGCTTATATTTATCGAGAATCTTCCATCTTGAGCTTTATTCTTGATATTTATTTTTAATCCTGACAGAAGTTTTATTCTGGAGATTATTCTTTCTGCCTCTTCTAAAGGAATATCGATTATATCGCAAAGATTGCCATCAATTCTAAATCTTAATCTTGCTGTTTTTTCTTCTGGTTCTATATGGATATCTGATGAATCTAAGATTATAGCGCAAGAAATCACAGCATCAACAAGTTCAGTTGTTTCTTGTTTGATTTTCGAATTTATGAGTTCTTTAGCCTGAGAGATATTTTTTATTTTTTTCTTGTATTCTTGAAAAAGAGGTTCGGAAATATTTAAATTTTTTGTTATTTCATCCATAAAAGCTTGATTAGTTCTTGTTTTAAAGAATCAATGCTTATATTTTTGCGATAGAACAAAACCGCATTTTCTTTTTGTTGGCAGGGATAATTACTGGCAATTTTGGATATTTGATCTGCCATATTTGAGTATAACACAGCGCCAGTCAAAGAGCTATTAGGATTTTCTTCCCATAAAAGTAAGAATCTCGGGAATTTATAAACTGGGCTTGTCTTTAAGTCTTTTATTATCAAGTTTAAATCGTTAAGTCCGGCTTTAGCGTCTAAAAAGTCGTTATATTTCAGCGTCATTATAGGAATATTGGCTTTGTTGTTTATATCTAAGCTTTCTATAGCCTTATTAAAAAGTTTTAGTTTTTTAATAATTGAGCTTTCTTCAGCTTGATTTCGTTCTGGGTTGCTTTCTTTCTTTTGATTTTCTGAATTAGTAGAATTTACGGAAGTTTCTTTTTTTTCTTCGCTTTTTTGGAGTGTTATTTTTTTATTAAGATAGTCTATTAATTTTTGGTTTTCTTCTTGGTCTTCTTGAGAGATGTTTGATGAATCGAAATGAATTACACTCTGATATAAGGCCTTTAAGGTTTCAGGTTCTTTTTTGAGCGATTTATCAAAAGAGTTTAATAAAACTATCGCGATTTTTGCTAATGGGATTTTTTTGACTAAATTGACCTGCCCATATTTTTCATTTTCAAGACTGTTATCTATGTTGATAATTGGTTTTTCATAGAAAAGTTTAAAATTTTGCTCTAAAAGTTCATCTAAGTCTGGAAGACGGGATATGCCTACTGTGATTACTGCGTCAAATTCAGATTCATCTTTTGAACTTATTATTATATCTCCTTCTTCAATCGATCCAGATGACATTAAGAAATCAAGCTTTATGCAATCATCTTGCTTTTCATAAAATATTTCATCTATTTCTTTGCCTTGAGTATTAATGTTTATTGAAAATTTTTTTTGCGGATTTTCTGGAAATAAATTTCCCTGATATTGGTCCGGATTGATTATTTTTGCATTTTTACCTAATTTCTTTAAACTGTAATAAAGCGCCAAACTTGTTTGGTATGCTTCATGATTGAACGAAGCAATAGGGAAAATAGCGACATTCTGAGCGCTTTCCAAAATGTTTTTTGCTCTGTTTATTAGGTCAATCATTAACTCAAAATATAGCATTTACAATCAAAAGTCAAACATGGGAAAATCATTTGATACGGACAATTTTTTACAAACTCAGGAGCTGGCTATAAACTTTTTACGCGATATAAAAAAGAGGGATAAGGCTCTTGTTTTGGCTTTGCAAGGCGACTTGGGAGGAGGAAAAACAACTTTTACAAAAGGGCTCGCCAAAGCTTGCCAAGTCAAGGAAGAAATTACAAGTCCGACTTTTGTCATTTTCAATAGATATAAAGCTTTTCATAAATTTAAAAATTTTTACCATTTTGATTGTTATAGACTTAATGGTTCAAAAGATGTCATAGATTTAGGATTTAAAGAGATAATTTCTAATCCTGATAACATCGTTGTTGTTGAATGGGCTGAAATTATAAAAGAAATTCTTCCTAAAGATTCGATTTTCATAAACTTTATTTTTGTTTCAGAAAATAAGCGAAAAATAGAAATATCATAATAAAATGAAAGAAAAATTTTTAGTCATAGACGCTAATTCGTTAATCCATAGGGGATATCATGCATTGCCTCCTCTTTCTAATTCTAAAGGTCAACCGCTCAATGGAGTTTATGGTTTTTTTATGATTTTTCTAAAGGCAATAAATATTTTTAAACCTAAATATGTCTGCGCTTGTTTTGATTTTCCAGCGAAAAATTTTAGGCATGATGATTATGCCGATTATAAAGCAAAGAGGAAAAAAGCTCCCGATGATTTATATCTCCAAATCCCTTTAGTCAAAGATGCATTGAAGAATATGGGTATAAAAATTTATGAACAGCAAGGATTTGAAGCTGATGATTTGATAGCTACCGCTGTTGTTCAAAGCCAAGAATTGCAAAGGATAATTTTAAGCGGTGATATGGATAATGCTCAATTGGTTAAAGATGATGTCCAGATTTACGGATGGGGGAAAAATATAAAAGATAATGTTATTTATGATTCAAAAAGAGTTTTTGATCATTTTAAAGTGAATCCAGAACAAGTAGTTGATTATAAGGCATTAGTTGGAGACGCGTCTGATAATATTCCTGGAGGAGAGGGGATAGGAAAAAAAACAGCAGTAGAACTTCTTTCAAAATATAAAGGGGTTCACGAGATATTTGAGCAGATAGAATCAGGCAATGCTTGGGATATGCAGGAAAAAATGAAAGCAAAACTTTTAGCCACAAAAGATAGAATATTTTTGTCTTATAAATTGGCGCTGACAAAAACTGATGTTTTTAAGCTTGATGTCAGCGAATGTCTTTGGGATTCTTATGACAGAAATGCTGCTAAGCAAATATTTTTAGAATTTGAGTTTAAAAGTTTAATTGACAGGCTTCCTTGATTTCAATTCATGCCTCTTTATGCTAAAATAAATAAAACCATTTCATTTTTTTGATTCTAAAATGGATTTTATTTTGATTAACAAGATTATAGTCGTTTTTTTAAACCTGCTTGGATTTTTTTTCGGCATATTGGGGTTTTTTGCCAATAGAAACCAGAAGCAAAATGGATTTTTTTTCTGGATGGCATTAACAGCTTTAGGTGTTATCGACTCGGCATTTATTTCTTTTTTTTCTAAATCACTTTTCTCTTTTTCTCCTGAAACTCAGGCGGCTTTTGCTATAGGATCTTATAGGGCTTTTTGGGTTTGTGTTTGCTTGTTTTTTATTTTCCTTTATTTTTTTGCTATTCATTTCCCAAAAACAGGAAGAGATATAAACGCTTTTCATTGGATACACAGTCTAATATGGCTTTCGTGGATAATAGTGGCTTTTACTAATTTTTTATTAGTCGGAATTCAAGAAGTTGGCGAATATACAGCGATTAAGCTTGGGAGCATCCAGATAGTCGCATTTTTTACAGTTGCTTTTTCGATTTTCTATGTTTTGTATTTAATGATTTCAAAATATAATTTTTTGCAGGAAGACGACAAGGGTAGGGCGCAATTTTTCTTTTTTGGAATGGCCGTATCACTAATTTTATTTTTGCTTTTATCAGTAGCGCTTCCATTATTCGATTCGGAATATTTTGTGAAAACTTATCTCTGGGGGATCTACTCTTTGATATTCTTTGTGATTTTGACATCTTTGGCTTTATTTCAAAAAAATGCTTTGGGAACTAAATCAATTTTTACTCAACTGATGGTTGTTATTATTGGTTTATCTCTTTTTATCGCTCCTTTTTTTGTTGAGATTCTTTGGCTTAGGATAATTTATATTTTAATATTTTTATTTTTTATGGTTTTTGGCTCTTTTTTGATAAGAGATACCACCAAAGAGGCCATGCAAAAAATAATGCTTCAGAGCGAAGTGCAGAACAGGATTAGGGAATTGGAAGATGTTAAAAAAAGATTAGAAGAAAACAAGGCAGTCCTTGAGATAAGAATTCAAGCTAGGACCAAAGCTTTGAAAGATCTTGCCAATAATTTGGAAAGCCAAGTTCAGCAGAGAACAAAAGAACTGGAAAAAAAGGTCCAAGAGTTGGAGCGAGCCAATCAATTAATGGTAGATAGAGAGTTGGCGATGGCTGAATTGAAGAAAGAATCCGAATCATTGAAGGAAAAAATAAAACAGCAAGGAAATGTTTGAAACAATTAAACAAAAAATATCTTTTTTTATTTTTTTTATCTTGATATCGATTTTCGCAGGATCATTTTTGATAAGTTATAATTTTATAGAATCAGGCCAGAAAGAGATTCAAAATGATGAATTATCCGGATATGTTGATGTCTCGAGCAGACTTTTTATTTCTTATTTTGAAAAATATTATGAATTAGACAGACCGAAATTCAAAGAGTCTGTTCAAAAACTTGTTTATTCCAATCAAATTATAAAATCAATCAAGCTGGTCAATATAAATGGGGAGGTCATTTTTGATACTAATGATGCCGATAATCAATTAAGACCTCAGATAAGCGATCAGAAATTAATAGAAGATATCAGAAAATCTGAATCAAGTATTGAGTATTCAGATCAAAAGCAGAGAAACATTTCTTATGTCGTTTATCCGATTTTAAAAGAATTCGGGTTGCATGAGCAGACATTGATTTATGAAATTTATTATAAGAATTATTCAGATCAGCTTTATTCGGTTTTAGACAATTCATTTCTCTATGTCGCTTCTTTTTATTTAGCAGTATTTTTATTCGCCATTTTTGGAATTTATTTTGTTTTGTATCCTTTGACTGTTTTGGAAAAAGGAGTGAAGGTAATCAACCAAGGAAATTTGGATTACAAGATAAAAATAGATCAAGAAGGAGATATAAAGAATATCGCGTTAGCTTTTAATAGAATAGCGTATAATTTAAAATATTCTTTGCAACGATCAGAGAAAATGAGTTTGTTGGAAAAAGAACTTCAAGAAGGAAGGGCGGAATTAGATAGACGTTTTAAAGATTTGCAAACAAAAACACAAAGATTAGAAGAATTGAGAGCTGCATTGCTTAATCTTACAGAAGACGCCAATTTTGCGAAGACTGAAGCAGTGAAGGAAAGGGACAAGACAATGGCGATTATTAATAATTTTGCAGATGGAATTATCACTTTGGATAAAAATAATGCCATAAGCCTTATCAATCCTTTAGCTGAAGAACTACTTGGAATAAAATATTCAGATATTTCAGGACATAAACTTGATGAATTGGTTAAAAACAACATGGAGATAGGAATCTTAATGTCTATAATCGGAAAAATAGACAAAGAAATCTATAGAGAGGAATTGCCTTTAAAAGAAAATCAGGTGTTAGAGGTGTCGGTAGTATTTGTTAAAAAAGATAATAATGAAATAAGCGAGAAGCTTGTAGTTATTCATGATATAACAAGAGAGAAGATGGTTGATCAGACGAAATCAGAATTTATTTCGATTGCTGCCCATCAGCTAAGAACTCCCTTGTCGGCGATTAAATGGATATTCGGAATGATGAGAGATGGCGATTGGGGAGAGATTTCTAAAGAGCAAAAGGAATATCTTCATAAGGGATATATCTCTACAGAAAGGCTTATTAAAGTAGTAAATGATTTGCTCAATGTTTCAAGAATAGAACAAGGCAGATTTGTAGCTAATCAATCTCAAGAAGATATTCAAGCAATAATGAAAGAATTATTTTCTCAATATCAGGGACTGGCTGAAGAAAGGAAAATATCGCTTGTATTCAATGATTACCCAGGACAACTTCCAAAAGTTTTTGTAGATAAAGAAAAAATAAAAATATCCATTGAAAATTTAGTTGAAAATGCCATCAATTATACTCCTAAGAACGGAACGGTCACATTGGCGTTGTCAAAAGATACAAATAATAATATTTTGATTTCCGTTAAAGATACTGGAATTGGAATTCCAAAAGATCAGCAAGAAAGGATATTTACTAAATTTTTCAGGAGCGGCAATGCTTTGCGCGTTCAGACAGAAGGTTCTGGAATGGGGCTTTTTGTCTCTAAAAATATTGTTGAAAGCCATAAAGGGAAGATTTGGTTTGAGTCGGCCGAGGGACAGGGGACTACTTTCTTCATTTCATTGCCATCTTTACAAGGTTAAAAGTCAGTGTTTACTTTTTATAGCTAATAAACTAAAATATTAATAAGTTGATATGGCAAAGAAAATTCTTTTGATAGAAGATGATACGCTTTTGTTAGATTTAGTTCAAAATAAATTAAAAGAATACGGTTATGATGTATTAGGAAAGCAGAGCGGAGAAGATGGTCTTGAGGTTATAGCAGAATTTTTTCCGGATTTGATATTGCTTGATATGCTTCTCCCGGGGATAGACGGGATTCAGACTTTAGAGCAGATAAAGAAAAATCCAAAATCGACAGAAATTCCTGTAATAATTATTTCTAATTCAGGACAACCTGTAGAACTTGGAAGAGCTGAGCAATTAGGGGCCAGAGATTGGTTGATAAAGGTTGATTTTGATTTAGATGAATTAATAGATAAAATAATAAAACAAATAGGTAAACCATAATTACTATGCCTAAAAAAGTTCTTATTGTTGAAGATGACAGCTTTTTAAGAGAGCTGATAGTGAAAAAACTCCTCAATGAAGGGTTTGAGGTTGTTGCTGCTGTTGATGGAGAAGACGGATTGAAAAAATCAAAAGAAGAAAAGAACATTGATATAATGCTTCTTGATTTGATATTGCCAGGAATTGACGGATTTGAAGTTCTCACTAAAATAAAGGCAGATCCTGCAACTAATTACATACCAGTCGTCATTCTTTCAAATTTAGGTCAGAAAGAAGACATTGAGAAAGGATTAAAGCTCGGGGCAAAAGACTTCTTAATTAAGGCGCATTTTGTGCCAGGAGAAATAATCGCCAAAATAAAAGAAATAATAAAATAATGCCGGAACTTCCAGAAGTTCAAACAATTGTATCTCAATTAAAAACAAAGGTCCTAAAAAGGACCTTTGTTGATTGTTGGACAGACACTCCCAAACTTTTAAAGGGCATAAGTTTTGATATCTTTAAAAAGAAAATATCAAAAAAAAGGATAAAAAATATTTGGCGTAGAGGGAAGAATATTTTGTTTGAATTAAGCGATGGATTATTTATGCTCATTCATCAAAAAATGACAGGCCATTTGATGCTGGGAAAATGGGAGAAAAAAAACGGTTTTTGGATTCCAAAAACAGACGGGCCTTTTGCTAAAGATAAGGCCAATAAATATATTCGTTTTATTTTTTTCTTGGACAATGGCCAAATGTTGGCTTTTTCAGATTTGAGAAAGTTTGGAAAGATTAGATTAGGGGATTCTGCGGATTTTTCAGAACTTGCAAAAATGGGTCCTGAACCGTTAGATCAAAATTTTAAATTCAGTGATTTTTTGAAAGCGATTTCCAAAAAGAAAAATGGCAGGATAAAACAAGTTTTGATGGATCAAGACGTAATTGCCGGAATAGGGAATATTTATTCAGATGAAATACTTTGGCGCGCAAAAGTCCAACCTTTCAAGAAAATTAGCGGATTGAATGATAAAGAAAAGAAAGATATTTTTAAATTTATCAAATCAGTTTTGAAAGATGCTGTTGACTTGAAAGGGGAGAGCTTTTCAGATTATCGCGACCTTTTTGGAGAAAAGGGGAACTTTGATAAAATAAGGAAAGTATATAAAAGACAGGGTGAATTGTGTTCGAAGTGTAAAACTGAGATAATAAAGAAAAAAATAGGATCGCGATCGACATGCTTTTGCCCTAATTGTCAAAAATAAGATGATAAGCTTTATTTGCGGGCCGGATTCTTTCCGGGCGCATAAGAAACTAAAAGAAATGATAGACCAGGCCAAGTTAGATAACTTGCCGGTTGATTTTTTTGATTTTTCAGAAAAAGAGTGGAATTATAATGAATTTAAAAGCGAGCAAAATAATTTCTCGCTTTTTGAAGAAAAAAAAGCTTTTGTCATAAGGAATCTTTTTTCAGAAGGAAGCCTTGAATTCTGCGATCAATTCGAAATTGATTTTGACAAGCATATAAAATCAGATGATAAAATAATTTTTTATGACTCAGTCAGTCTTGATTCTGTCCCTAAAAAATTTGGGAAAGTATTATTAGATTCTCTGGCCAGTAAGTCTGAATTATTCTTTTTTGATTTAATGAATCCAGCAATGGTGCGCAATTGGATTGAAAAAGAATGTCAAAGCTATGAAAAAGAAATAGAACCAATGGCAAGAGAGGCTTTATTTAATTATTTTGGCAATGATTTATGGCAATTGGAAAATGAAATTTTAAAACTCTCAAATTATTCTCAAGAAAAAATCGTCCTTGCTGATATTAAAAAAATTTGTCGACCAATCGAGAATCTTGATATTTTTAAAACAATTGAAGCAATAGCTAAAAAAGAAAAACCCCATGCCCTTAATTTGGTATACAAGCATTTGAGATCAGGCGAAAGCCCGTTTTATATAATTTCGATGTTAAGCGATACTTTTAAAAAGATGATAGCGGTTAAAGAGCTGGCTGATTCTAAATGCGATTATCGAAATATCGCAAAAATTACAGGCTATCATCCTTTTGTGCTTTCAAAAATTTACGCTCAGGCTCAGGAATTCGACCTTCAAGATTTGAAAAAGATCTACAATAAGATTTTTAAAGCTGATTTTGACATGAAAACAGGGCGCGTAGAGCCCCCTGTTGCTTTAGATCTTTTGATAATAAATATTTGAGATTATTTGACTAATTTGGCCAATCTTGATTTTCTTCTCGCTGCTGTATTTTTCTTTAAAATATTGACTTTATTAGCTTTATCTATTGCTTTATAAATAGCTGGAAGAAGTTTTTTAGCTTCATCAATCTTGTTTGAAGACACCAATTTTTGGATTTTTTTAGTCAAATCCTTGATTTCTCTGTTTTTTCTGAGATTGTTCAAAGCTCTTTTTTTGCTTTGTTTTAAAGCCTTTTGGGCTGATTTTTTTATAGGCATATCTTAAAATTGATAACTATTAATAGCATACTTTCAATTTTTTAGCAAGTCCTCTATAATGTTTTAAAGGAAATAATATATGATTTCATACTTAAAAGGGAAGGTTTTGTTTAAAGGTTTTAATTTTGCCGTTATTGAAGCTAATGGAATAGGTTTTAAAGTGTTTGTTTCACCTAAAAATCTCGATTTTTTAAGGACTGATCAAGAGGCAGAGCTTTATTGCTATTTTGCTTTAAGGCAAGATGCTATGGAATTATATGGATTTTTAAGCAGGGAAGAGCTGGATCTTTTTGAACTTTTGACTTCTGTTTCTGGGGTCGGACCGAAAGCTGCTCTAAAAATTACATCTTTGGGAAGTTTGGAGGAATTTGAACAAGCGATTGAAAAAAATGACCATTCATTTTTTAGGCAGGTTAAAGGAATCGGCGCAAAAACTATCCAAAAAGTTATTTTGGAATTGAGTGGAAAAATAAAGGAATTCCAAAATTTTGCCAAAGATGCAAAATCATTAAATATCCAGGACCGCCAAATTTTAGAAACACTAAAATCATTGGGTTTCCGTCAAAGCGAAGCTTTAGATGCGATTTCTGCTATCCCGCCAGAGATTACTGAAATCCAGGAAAAAATAAGATTTGCTTTGAAATCTTTTTATTCTAAAAAACAATGAATATCAGAAAATTAATTCCGGATTTTTTAATAAGACATTATCATTTGTTTTTGGCTTTTTTAGGAGCCTGTTTTTTTGGGTTTCCTTCCAAAAAAATTAAAGTTATCGGAATAACAGGAACTAATGGGAAATCGAGCGCTGTTTTGATGATTTCAAAAGTTTTGCGTAGGGCAGGGTATAAAACTGCTTGCGTTTCTTCGATTGAAATCGATATTAACGGAGTTGTTGATGAAAATGCTACCAGAATGACAATGCCTGGTCGTTTTTTTATCCAAAAATTTTTAGCTAAAGCTGTAAAAGCAAAATGCGATTATGCGATTATCGAAGTAACATCGCAAGGAATAGAACAATCCAGGCACAGATTTATTGATTTTGAGATAGCAGCAATTACCAATCTTAGTCCTGAACATATTGAAGCGCACAAAGGGTTTGATAATTATCGTAAAGCCAAGGGGAAATTTTTTAGTTATGTCAAAAAAACGCATATTTTGAATTTTGACGATCCGTATTTTGAATATTTTAATTCTTTTGAGGCAGACCAGAAATTTTGTTATGGATTCAAGAAAGATTATTTTGACAGTTTTTTTAAAATAGTAAAAGCAAAGAATATTTCCAGAGAAGAAGGGAAAATTATCTTTAATGTTGAGAATCAGGAGTTTTTGCTTAATCTTTTGGGAGATTTTAATGTTTACAATGCATTGATTGCAATTTGTGTTGGAATGAATCAGGGAATAGATTTAAAGACCATGGCGTTAGCATTGTTGGAGATAGACCTTATTCCCGGAAGAATGGAAAAAATAGTTTCAAAGCCGTTTGAAGTAGTGATTGACTATGCGGTGACTCCTGACGCTTTGGAAAATTTGTATAAAAATTTTCAAGGAAAAGATATTATAGGGGTTTTTGGAGCTTGCGGAGGGGGGAGAGACAAATGGAAGCGCAAAATTTTAGGAGAGATTGCTTCTAAATATTGCAAATATATAGTTCTTACAGACGAAGATCCTTATTACGAAAATCAGGAAGAGATTATAAACCAAATATCTAAAGGAATCCCTTTAGAAAAAGAATATTCGGTTTTTAAGATAATAGATAGAAAGGAAGCAATTAAGAAAGCTATTTCTTTAGCCCAACCCGGGAATGTGGTGATTATAAGCGGAAAGGGAAGTGAGCCGTCTATCTGCATTAAAGGCAAAAAAATCTCCTGGAGCGATAAGGGGATAGCTTTGGAACTAATAAAGAAAAATGAATATAGATAATAATTTAGAATTGTTTAAGGAAACTCAAGCAAAGATGAAAAAAATGATGGAAATATCTCTTCTAAAATTTGCTATTCCTGATTCTATTTTTCTTAAAGGATATTTTGAGTCTCTGGAGAATATTATCAAACAAATTTCGCCTTTTTTTGATGAATATAAAAAAATTAATGATTTTGCGAAACAAATTGCTGATAGGTTTGACACAGAAAGAAATTCAATATTGCAGAGTGGATGGTGGATAACTCCTTCTATGATGGATTGTCCAGATGATTGGATAGCGCAATCTTCATATAGTTATAAAAAAGGAAACAAATCAGCGATTACAAAATTATTTAAAAAGATATATCAAAAGAATAATTGTAAATTTTTAGAAGAAACAGTAAATGGGTGGATGAATAACAAATATTTCGTTCCATGGAAAAATCATATACAAAAAGCATTAAAAGCCCATCAGTCAGGAGATTATGTTCTTTCGATTCCAGCGATTTTGTTAGTTGCAGAAGGGATAGCTACTAGAATATGTAAAAAATATGGATTCAGAAAAGTTGCTAATAGCTCTGATGGAGGAGGAAAAATAAAAAAACTTGCTGGAGAATATTATAAAAAAGATTGTTATTTGGTTTCAGATTTAAACTTAATCGAAACGGCTATAGACTCTTGTATTTATCAAAATACAAAGAAGCTGAATAAAAAAATATATTCTAATATTTTAAATAGACATGCAGTTTTACATGGTATCAAGATAAAATATGGTACTGAAAAGGCTTCATTGCAAACATTTATGTTATTGGATGTCTTAAGCGTAATACAATAAGCAGATTGGAAAATATTAAGAAAGATAGTTGGAGTGTGATTGTAATTTTTTTAATATCTAAAAACAAGGTATAATGGGGGTGATAATAAATTAATCAGAAAAAAAACATGGAAAATCAAAACAATGAATGTTGCAACCAACATGGTTGCTGTGAGGGGGAAAATAATAAAAAGAAATTTGGATGGGAAAAGCATTGCGGAGGCGGGTGCCACTGCTCCAATGTTTTTATGTCTGTAGGGTCAGCTTTGGCTGTTACACTTTCGTGGTCTGCAAACCATTCGATAGGGTGGGCAATTGTCCATGGCCTTTTTAATTGGTTTTATGTAGCTTATTATTTATTTACCAATAAATAACATGGAGCAAAAACAAGAAGAAATCTGTTGTCCTCAATTTGATCCAACAGGTTGGGATAATAAAACATATCATTGGCAGGAAAAGATATTCATAAAAAAATCGATACCACAATTTATGCATATGCCATTTCCGCCAATGGTTGGTAAAACTATTATGTCTCTTTGGGAGGCAGCTCAAAAAGCAGGAGCAGTGAATGGATTGCAAGACTACTTATTATTAAACCGTGATCCGAGCCCATGGGTTGGCGAATTTTATTTAGCGGTAAACAAAGAGATCGCAGGAATGGAAAATGTAAAAATATCAGGAGATTTTATTAGCAAAGTTTATGATGGGGGATACAATGAAATTCCTAAGTTTATAAAAGAGATGGATAACTACCTTGCTACGCAAAATAAAAAAGCAAAAGATTATTATTTTTATTATACCACTTGCCCTAAGTGCGCTAAGAAATGGGGTCATAATTATATAGTGGTGTTCGCGCAAATAATATAATTTAATATATTAAATTAATAATATTAATAAATATGAAAATTACAAAATCTCAAAGTTTAATAATTACAATTCTTCTTTTGCTTGTTGTGTATTTTGTTTATACAAACAAGCCACAGAGTAATTTGCAAACTTATAAAAATACTGATTACAATTTTACAATCAGCTATCCAAAGAATTTAACGCCAGAATTTACTTTTAAAACTTATCCTTATTATTTATCTTTATTAGATATTGAGCCCTCCTATCCTTATTTATTAGATGGTTGGAGAACTGATGCAATTCCTCAAACTAAAGGGAAGGGGATAATAACCATCCCAATATATGGCTTCGTGCAAGAGAATGCTTATAATAATGTTTATAAAAATCCAAATTTTAGCCATGTCTATATTAGGAGCTAGCTCAGATCCAAGAGATGTTGCAAATTGTTATAATCCAAATTATGGATATGAATCATATGAACCGACTACTACCACAGAAACTATAAACGGCATAGAATTTAGAAAATTTCATTTTGGTGGGAGAACTCTTCATGATTATTTAAGCGGTAACAGTTTTAGGGTAGTTCATAACAACATTTGCTATGCAATAGAACAAATTGAAACAGGAAGTCAGGGTTTGCCAGGAATTGAAGAATTGAGCAAAAAAAGCATTACTGTTGGAAATGCTTTAGCAGAGTTTTATGACCAAACATCTGATATAATAAAAACATTCAAATTTACTAAATAATTCTATTGAAAATAAACGGCTAAGAGAACTTAGCCGTTTATTTTCAATACAGTATTGGTGTTTCAGCTAAACGGCTAAATCAATTTAGCCGTTTATTTTTTTGACCATATAAGTATCTTTTAGCTTATATCCTAATTTTTTGTAATATTCTCTTGTTCCTACTGAAGATATTATTGCCATTCCTTTTTTCCCTGATTTTTTTGCGATATTTTCAGCTTCTTTAATAAGCTTTTTTCCTAATCCTTTATGTTGGACTGCCAGTTTGTTTTTTTTGTCGATTTGGGTTTGCAGTCCGAAAGTGTGCACATCTCTTATGAGGGCGCAATTTTGCAGCGTTTTAATATAATGCTTTTTATTATCTGCAATTCTTAAGCGAAGCATTGAATATAATTTTTCTTGATCTTCACTTTCAAAAGTAAGCAATATTTCTTGTCCATTTGAAGCAATATAATCGTATCTGAAAAATTTAGGTTTGCTGTTTTGTTTTATTCCTCTGATTTCTCTGCATCTTATGCATTTGCATTTTAATCCTTCTTTTTCCATCAGATTAGAAACTAATTGACGCATGTTGGTTGTCTGACCTGCCAGGTTTTGCGCATATTCTGCTGGTATGTCTCGAATAATCCTTTCAATCCTTACATAGGGCGGAACTATTTTTTTTATCTCAATAATCAAGTCGATTAATTCTTGAGCGGTATATTCTTTGAACTTTATTTTATCTTTTATTTTGTAAAGTTCAGCTTCTTTTAATAGAACTAAAGGATAAATTTTTAGATAATCAGGGCAAAAATCTTGATTTGAAAAAATTTCTTTAAACATTTCTAAATCTCTTTGCGGATTGGAGCAGGGGAGGTTTGGCATCATTTGATAGGAAACTTTAAATCCAGCGTCTTTTAATAATTTTGTAGCATTGATGATATCTTGTCTTGTGCTTTTGCGTCTGGAGAATTCTAAAACATCGTCATAAATAGATTGAATGCCTAATTCGATTTTTGTTATTCCCAATTCGCGCAAAAATTTTATTTCTTTTGCGTTTATATAGTCTGGTCTTGTTTCAATAGATAATCCAACAATTCTATGCTTTGCTATCTGATTTTTCTTTTGCGCTAATTCTAAAGTTTTGGAAATATTACCGTTGCAAGCATCAAAACAATTTTTGATAAATGTCTTTCTATATATAGAAGGATAATACGACCAGGTGCCACCAATTATTCTTAATTCAATTTTATCTGTTGGATGCCCTTCTTTATGTAAAGATTCTAATCGAGTTTTGATTTGAACGAATGGATCGAATTTTAGCATTTTAGCGCGCTGAGCGGCCGGTTCTTTTGATAAATAGCTTTTAGGCATTCCAGCTTCTGTTGGGCAGTAAATACAATTACCAGGGCAAGCGTAAGGTTTGGTTAAAGCTGAAACATTAACAATACCTGAAAGCGAACGCACAGGTCTGGTTTTTAAAGCATTTTCAATAATGAGATTTCTTTTGTTGGGGTAATAATTATGGTAAGCTTTAAGTAGATCAAAATTAGAAGGTGAAGATATGCCGTATTTTTTAGCGATTGAACGCTTAAAAGCGGCTAAAGACTTTTGGTCTTTTACCTTTGATTTTATCAGTGTTTGTATTATTTCTTTTGAGATATGCATGATAAATATGTCCAAAAAATATTAGAGCAAACCTGTCAAGATTATAACCTAATCGCAGAGCAGTATACAAGTACCAGGTCTTATATACCAAAGGATGTTTTGAAATTGTCTGAATATATAAATTTGGGGGATAATGTTCTTGATTCAGGGTGCGCTAACGCCAGGCTTTATCCAGTGATAAAAGAAAAAGGAGGAAAATATGTTGGTATAGATGTTTCAGAATCATTGATTGATATTTCCAAGAATCTTTATCCAGATGGAGAATTCAGAGTAATGAATTCTTTAAATATGGATTTTGATGATGAAACTTTTGATAAGGTTTTATCAGTTTCTGTATTGCATCATATTCCTTCTGAAAAATTAAGAAAGAAATATCTTTTGGAGATAAATAGAGTCTTAAAGAGAGGGGGAATGGTTTTGTTGAGAGTCCAGGATTTGATATCGAATCAGAAATACAGAATGTTAATTTTAAAATATTTTTTTCTGAAACTAATCGGTTGGAGCAAGATGGATTTTGGAGATTTGCTGATTCCTTGGAAAGATGGGCAAGGTAATATTTTAGCAGAAAGATATTTCCATTGTTTTTCAAAAAAAGAGCTTAAAGAGCTTTTTAAAAAAGCAGGTTTTGAGATTGAAAAAGTTTATTATGATGGGAAAGATCCATTTTTCAATATTTATGTTATCGCTCGAAAGCCTTGATTTAAAAAGCCGCCCTAACAGGGCGGCTTTTTAAATAATTTTAATCAGCTTTTTTTATTTTGAATTTTTTTTCAAGTTCAGTCAGACTTTCTACAATTCCGCTGTACTCAAGTTCTTCCATTCCAAGCATCGCGTTTCCAAAGAATCCCTGTTCTCTGATATCAATCGCTTTTTTGGAAGCTTTGGATCTTATTTCATCCCAAAATGGATGGTCAAAGCAATCAACCATTTCTGTAAATTTACCTTCATGGACGCATAGAGCGATGCAACTTACCATTGGAGGTCCGTCAAAAAATGATGTCGGAGAATTTACTTTAGATGGCATCAGTGGACCAATATGCGACCCGCGCATAAATCCATCGACATAAGGCGCTAATCTGAAAGGCGATAATATTTCTCCTGTAGCGGGGAAATCTTTTTGCACTCTGACTAATGCGACAGGATCATCTTTCCCTGTATATTTCCCAGCAATGTTATGCAATCTGGTTGTGCTTACTGACGCGCATTGTTCTCCGTTAGGAGCAAATACTGATTCAATTGAATATCTTCCGGTTTCTCTTAATAAAACAGCAATGTCATATAAATCAGCAGGAGCTTTTAAATCAATATATTTATCTGCGTCTTTATATTTAACATCAACGATTCTGAATGTGAATCCTTTTTTTGCAGCAGGGGATAAAAGCAATCCTGAATTATGGAATGGATCTGCGAATCCTAAATAAAATGGTAAATTGTAAGCGCCTGGATCAGTTTTGTCAGCTAAAAAAACTAAAAATGGTTCAGCTGGTCTTTCTTGAAATTCTAATTCAGCCACTGCTGGACCAGCGCCTTTCACATTTCCAGAAAATGAATCTTTTAATAAATCCTGACCTGCTCCATAAAGACCTTGTTCTTTTGCGACTTGTGTTCCTTGCATTAATGCGTCCCAAGCAAGTTTATGGATTTCGTCGTTTCCTGTTCCTTTAGTATGCGACATTAAAATGGCGATATCATCTCCAGTATGAAAGATATGACTGTCGATTATTAAAGGGCTTGCTTTTATGAAATCAATAACAGTTTCCAGAACTTTTGAGCTTGGTTTTATATGACCTCCGATAGAACCAATATCTGCTTTTATTAATGAAATAGTTATTTTCATATTTTTATTTTATTATTTTACATCTATTTTACCATGGTAAAATACTCTGTCAATTTTGCAAGAAAATAAAAAGCCGTCTTTAAAGACGGCTTTTTAAAATTTATCTTTCTCTTTTTCCGGCAATAAATTCTTCTAACATTTCTCTAGCTTTTTCATCGGTAAATTGTTGTGGTGGATGCTTCATGAAATAGGCTGAGGCTGATAAAATCGGTCCGGCGACTTTTCTATCTAAAGCAATCTTTATAATTCTGATTGCATCGATTATAACTCCTGCTGAATTTGGAGAATCTTCGACTGATAATCTCAATTCTATAGTTAAAGGTACATCTCCGAATTTTCTTCCTTCCATTCTTATAAAACAGATTTTATTATCCTTTAAGAAGGGGATATAGTCTGATGGACCAATATGAAGATTGTCATAACTCAATCTTTTTCCAAGTTCTGCTTCTACTGCTTCTGTTTTTGAAAGTTTTTTAGTCTTTAATCTTTTTCTTTCAAGCATGTTTAAGAAATCTGTGTTTCCTCCAAAATTTAATTGGTATGATTTATCAACTGTTACACCTCTTTGTTTGAATAAATGGGTTAAAACGCGATGAGTTATTGTCGCTCCGACTTGAGACTTGATGTCGTCTCCGATACATGGCAATCCCGCTTTTTCGAATTTTTTAGACCATTCAGAATCAGAAACTATGAATACAGGCATTGCATTTACGAATCCTAATCCTGCTTTCAAAGCGGCAGTGGCATAATATTCTGTTGCTTTCTGGCTTCCGACAGGCATATAACTTACTAAAATTTGAGCTCCTGATTTTTTTAATTCAGCAGCAACGTCAACTGATTTTGCTTTGCTTGGAACAAATCTCTGTTCTTCAGGATATTCTTGCATATGATCTGCAACTCCGTCCAAAATAGGTCCCATTTGGACTTTTACTCCCATTTTAGGTATGTTTTTGCAGAAAATTGTTGTGCAGTTTGGTTTAGCAAACATTGCTTCAGAAACATCTTTGCCGACTTTTCTTTCATCAATGTCAAAAGCTGCAACGATTTCAATATCAGAAATTTTATAATCTCCGACAATATTGTGCATCAATCCAGGCACTAATTCGTCATCGTTTTTTATGTCTTTATAATAATAAAGCCCCTGGATAAGGCTTGAAGCGCAGTTTCCGATACCTGCGATAGCTATTTTAATTTTTTTCATATTTATGCTAATTTATTGTATAAAGGTTTTTCTTATTTTACCACTGTAAAACAAACTGTCAATTGCTTTATTATGGCCAATCATGAGCTTGCAAAGATGTTTTTTGAAATCGGGGAAATGCTTAATGAGAAGATGATTCCTCATAAACCAAGAGTTTATCAGAATGCCGCTGTAATTTTAGATTCTTTGCAATTTGATCTTGGCGATTTATATAAGGAAGGTGGAATAAACGCCATAAAAGATATTCCTGGAATCGGCGATGGGATAGCTTCTAAAATAGAAGAATATTTAACAACAGGGAATTTAGAATATTATTTACAATTAAAACAAGAGATAAAATATAAAATATGAATTCAATACAAAAAGAAATATTAAAAAAGAAATCGTTAGGGAATACGAAGGTTGTCGCTACTATTGGTCCGGAAACTAAAGATAAAGAAAGTATAGAAGCTATAGTTAAGGAAGGAGTGAGCATATTCAGAATAAATTTTTCTCACGGAACTCATGAAAGCAATGGAGAGATAATAAAAAATATCAGAGAAATTGAAAAAATTGTAGGTATACCTTTAACTGTTTTTGCAGATTTGCAAGGTCCTAAAATCAGGCTTGGAAAAATAAAAGATGGAAAAGATAAATTGAAATTAGGACAGGAATTTATTTTAACAACCCAAGAAATTTTAGGGGATAATAAAATGGCTTCCATTACTGATATTGATATAAAAGATATTGAAGCAGGAAAAGATATTTATATAAATGATGGGTTAGTAAAATTACAGATTACAAAAATTGTTGGAGACAAAATTTATACTCAAGTTGTCGACGATGGAGATATATCAGACGGAAGGGGAGTAAATTTTCCAGGTACGACTCTGTCGCTTCCAGCGATAACTCCTAAAGACAAAGAAGATTTAGCTTTTGCTTTGAAGGCAGGAGTGGATTGCGTAGCTCTTTCTTTTGTGAGAGATCAGCAAGAAATCCAAGAACTTAGGAATTTAATGGGTGACAATCAAGTCCCGATCATCGCCAAGATCGAAAAATGGGAAGCTGTAGAAAATATTGAAAGCATAATTCAGGCTGCTGATGTGATAATGGTGGCTAGGGGAGATTTGGGCGTCGAACTTCCGATAGAGAAAATTCCATTGATTCAAAAAAGAATTATTTCTTTAGCTCATACATGGAAAAAGCCAGTTATAACTGCTACACAAATGCTTATTTCAATGGTTGAAAATCCGACTCCGACAAGGCCAGAAATAACAGACATAGCAAATGCTATTTTTGATGGAACTGATGCTGTAATGCTTTCAAACGAAACTGCAACAGGAAGGTTTCCTTTAAGATCTGTCCAGACAATGCAGAGGATAATACAAACGACAGAAAAATCTGACTTATTTGAATATTTTGTTTCAATGAAGGGAGAAAGGGTTGAAAAAAATTATTCAGCTGCGATTGGAGCTTCGGCTGTAGAAATTGCAGGAACAATTGGAGCTTGCGCGATATTTTGCGCGACAGAATTAGGCAGAACTGCTAGACTCATTTCTTCAAGAAGGCCTTTAGTTCCTATCTTTGCTCTGACTGCAAAAGATCAGACGATGAAAGATCTTAATTTTTTCTGGGGAATTATCCCGATAGTTTTAGATAAGGTTAAAGATGCAGAGGCTATTTTCCAAACAAGCGAAAAGATTGCAAAAGAATTAGAATTAGGAGGAGACGGGGATAGTATAGTTGTGACATCTGGATCAAAGCCAGGAATCACAGGCGGTACCAATTTGGTAAAAATCCAAAATTTATAATATGCCTTTTGAAAAATCTGCTGGATTTGTAATCTTTAGAAAAGAGGCGGGAAAAATTTTTTATTTACTTTTGCATTATCCTGCCGGTTCTCGCGCCAGCAAGGATTTCTGGGAATTTCCGAAAGGGCATATTGAAAAAGGAGAAAATGCTTTAGCGACTGCAAAAAGGGAATTGATAGAAGAAACAAAGATAAAGGACTTAATAGTTATAGATGGTTTTAAAGAATGGATTAAATATTTTTTTGTTGCCTCAGATAAAAAGATATTTAAGATTGTTACTTTTTTCTTGGGAGAAACTAAGCAAGAGAATATTGAGATATCTTCAGAACATATAGGATTTTTATGGGTAGAATTTCCGGAAGCTTGTAAAATTGTAAGTTTTAAGAATTCCAAAAAAATTTTGGAAAAAGTTAATTATTTTTTGTCAGAAAACGGCTGATTAGCCGTTTTTTTATCCACAGTTATTTTTTTAAAATGCTGTTTTTTTATTGTATAATAAGTAAAAGAAAATAAAATTTAATTTTTAATATGCATAAGAACAAAGGCGTATTTTTAGCATTAATTTTTGCGTTATTCTTTTGCGGAACATTAGCGCAGGCAGCAAAAGAAGTCCAAGACAAGCAGAAACCTGTTTTTGTCATAGGCGAGTCAAATCCGATAAGCCAAGAGCAATTAGATAATTGCTCAAACTATTATAAATTTGGAAGTATAGAGATGAATCTTTCTTTGGACAAACCTTCAGGAGTTTATGCGCCTGTTCAGGAAGTAGAAGTTAGAGGAAGCTTGAAGAATACAAATGGTTATCCTGTAAGCGCTGGGAAAGTTTTAATTAAGATTTTCCAAAAAATGAATTCTGGCGATCTTGAGATGGATGAATTCTATCTATCTGATAAGGATAATAAACCTTTGAGCATCTCTTTATCTCAAAATGGAACACATGATTTTTCTTTCAAATATCCGGTTCCATTATGGGGGCCAGGGAAATATTATTTTGAATTGAATTATCTTTGGAATGACAAGAGAATAATTTCAAAATCTTCTCCTTTAATCTTTGATGTCTCAGGAGGCAAAACTGAAACTAGGTATTTGATTGACGCTTTCAGAGTTAAAGCTAATGATAAAAATTTTTATTCAGATAATTTAGTTGAATACAATATTTTTGAAAATGTTAAGGATTTGAATGTTGAATATTCTTTAGTGAATCCTTACACGGACAAATCAAAAATAAATGTTTTTTATAAGTTATACAAGTTGAATTATTTTGATTCCAAAAATATTATTTCTGATCAGAGCGAGGAAATTCAGATGGACAAGGACAGCGCTAAAAAAATATCGAAAAATTTTTCGAATTTAAACCCAGGTTTTTATGTTTTAGAAATTTTTGCAAGCGGGCAGGGGATAAAGACCATCGCGAGATTTAATTTTATGATTATTGGGGAAGGAATGGGAGCAAGAATCAATTTTGCCACGATAAATGATTTTCCGATAATTCCAAAATCTCCGGCTTTTGGGTTTGTCTGCTATAATAGTTTTTCCGAAAAATACCAATTTAATGGGAAATTAATTTTGAAATTAAGAGATTCTTCTAATAATATAGTTTTTACCACAAGCACTGAAAGATTTTCGTCATTGCAGAATGTGGCGCTGAAAAATGATTTTTTGCTTGATAAAAAATATTCTAAGCTTTGGCTTGATATATCTTTAGTAAGCGCTGATGGTTATACAATAGATCAGACTACTTTGGAATATAATTGCGCTGATATAAAAAATGTCGGCCAATTCCAAACATCTGTTTCAGGGTCAACGCTTAGAATAGTCGCTCAGAATAAATGCGGAGAAAAAGTTTCAGCTGATATTTTAGTTGAAGTCAAAGAAAAGGGGGGAGGGGTTATTTTTTCAGAAGCTGCTTATGGGCAGGATTTTAAGAAAAAAGTAAAGTTCCAGTCTGGCAAAGAATATGAAATAAAAGTTTCTTCTCAAGGGTTTCAAGACATTATTATTTATAAACACAGCCAAGGAAACAAAATCATTTATTTTGTTCTTGGCTTAGTGCTTTTAGGAGGATTGATTTATTTGAGCAATTATTTCAATAAAAAACAAAATAATCCTGTTGTATAAGAATATGAAAAAAATATTTATATTGTTAATAATATTGTCTACATTATTTTTTTGGTCTAGCCCGACTTTTGCAGCCAATCCTCCGACAGTAGAAACAACTTATGCAAGTTATTCCAATGGATATATTTCTGCAGGCGGAAAAGTTACAAATGATGGAGGGAGCCAATTGACTAGCGGCTGGTTTAATTTTTATTCTGGGTCATGTTCTTCCAATGGAAATTTTTTTACTACTATATATTCTAATGGCGCTCCACAAGTTGGATATACATTCTATATATATCAAAAACATTGCTTTCCTGCTGGAAATTATTGCGCAATAGCAGCTGCTAATTCTGTTTCAGGATTAGGGCAGGCGAGAGCAGGAGTATCTTTTACATCAGATGGTTCTGGATGTGATTCTGGAAGTGGCCAGCAATCAATCCAAAAAAGTTATTATTATTGTCAGGATTGGTCTAATACAACTGGCCCTCAGCAAAGATGTTCTATTAGGGGCTCTTATTACTCATTAGCTGAATGTCAAAGAAGTGTAGACGCTACAACTCCTGGAAAGATTTGTTATGACAATGATAAATGCAATAATGCTTGCGACGAAAGATCAAAAACTCAATATTATTATTGTATTGATAATTCGTGCCAAATTGCAGGGCTTTATTTTAGTGATTATGAATGTACGGATACTAAGGGATCGCAGTGTTATATAAGCACTAATTGTTATGGAAAATGTTCTACATACTCTGGAGAGAATTACTGGGTTTGTGGTTCTTCTGATTATGGATGTCAATGGGCAGGGAAATTTTATTCGACAAATGATTGCGAAACGGCAAATAAAAAAACTTGTTATAAATCTTCTAATTGTTTTAATCAATGTGGTCAAGAATTTGAAGTATGTAATGATTATGGGCAATGTATCGGAACTGGGAAATTCGGATCAATTCAGGCTTGTCAGAGTTATCCTTCGAATTTGGGAAAAACTTGTTATCTGAAAGGATTGAATTGTAATAATGCTTGCAATAAGAGAATGTGGTATTGTTGGGGGAACAGTTGTGTTCAAACTGAAAAAGCTTATAAAAATATAAGTGAATGTTCTTGGGATATAGGCAAATCATGTTATTTAGATAATTCTTGCAATGGAACATGTTCATCTGGAACTGGCACTGGCGGCACAGGAACCGGGGGAACTGGAGGTTCTGGAACTGGCACAGGAGGCACTGGCGGGACTGGAGGTGGAGGCTCTGGCACGATATGCAATTATAATAATCTTTGCGAAAAAAATCTTGGAGAATCATATCCAAATTGTTCGGATTGTAAACAGATGTATAGATGTGGAGGAGGGAACCAAATGCCTGGATATGGAGATTGTAATATGATAGGAGCTCCAGGAGATTTTATTGATAAAAATGATTGTTCTTATAGAAGCGGTTTTACATGTTACGATAATCCATTTTGCGATAAGGCATGTTCAAGCGGAGGTTCTGGAACTGGCACAGGAGGCACTGGCGGGACTGGAGGTGGAGGCTCTGGTACGATATGCGATTATGATATGATTTGCGAACCAAGCTATGGAGAAAATTCAACTAATTGCTCGGATTGCGTTTCTTCAACAGGATGTAATTATAATGGTATTTGCGAGCCCGCTCGTTTAGAAAATTCAAGCAATTGCCCAGATTGCGCTTCTACTCAAATTTGTAATTATAATGGAATTTGCGAAATATCTCGCGGAGAAAATGTATCAAACTGCCCTGATTGTTCAGTATTGTCAACCCAAGGATACAATTGTAATAAAAGTACAGGTTTTTGCACATATGTTTCGTCAGGAGCTCAATACATGACGATTAATCAATGTATTCCGAACTGCACTAAAGATACATCAGGATATAATTGCAATATTGATGGAACATGTTCTTATGTGCTTTTTGGAGCTCAATATTCAACTCAATCACAATGTTCGATAAATTGCCGTCCTCCAGCTGGATTAATAACTGCCAGAACTCTTGATCCAACTGAAATTACCAGGATAAGCGCAAGATTCAGAGGGGAAATAACTAATAGAGGTGGATATTCTAATTTAGAATATTGGTTTAGGTATTACAAAGTTAGTGATGGAATATGGAAAGCTACCGGAATTTATAATGCAGGTTCATACAATAGTTTTGGATCTTTAGTTTCTGGTTTAGAAGCCAATACTGATTATTGTTATCATATTATTGTTCAAGCAGTAGGAACAAGTATTAGAGGAGAGGGACAACTTGTTTGTTTTAAAACTTTAGGAACTGTTACTCCTCCTGGATATAATTGTAATAATGGGTCGTGCCAAGTTTCAACAGGAGCTATTTCAGATTATCCAGATTTGCAAACATGTTCTTCGAATTGTAAAAGTGGCGCTGGTTGGAAATGTAATGATAATGGAACATGTTCTTCTGTTTCTTCTGGAGCGGAATATTCAACTCAATCTGCTTGCACTCAATATTGTAAGCCTTTGCCTACTGGATATAATTGTGTTTCAGGTAATTGCGAACCATCTTATGATTTCTTCCCTGATTATCCAAATCAACAGACATGTTCAGCGGGATGTAAAAATTCATCAGGATGGAATTGTAGTCAAGATGGTCAATGCATATCAGTATCTTCAAATGCGCATTATTCAAACCAGAATACTTGCACTCAATATTGTAAATCAGAAATAACTGGATACAATTGCATTTTAGGAACATGTAATCCTACTTATGATTTTTTTGCTGATTATGATACTCAGGATTCTTGTAATGCTAATTGCGTTGATAATGGAGACGCTGGTTGGATATGCAATACAAATGGAACATGCTCTTTTGTTTCTTCTGGAGGGCATTATGATTCTCAAAGCGTATGTGATCAAAATTGTGATGCTTTAACTCCTACTGGATACAATTGCATTTTAGGATCATGCAATCCGTCTTATGATTTTTTCCCCGACTATCCGAGTCAACAGACATGTTCAGCTAATTGCGGAACATCAGGCATTAGATGGACATGCGGAATAAACGGAATTTGCTCTCAAGTCTCTCAAGGAGGAGAATATCCTAATCAAGATACATGTAATCAATATTGCAGAATTCATCAAGAAAGTATTTTAGTTCAAACAGATCCTGCAAGCGCTGTTACTGAAACTAGCGCGAGATTAAACGGAACTTTAATTGATAATGCGAGCAGACCAGATTTAGAATATTTTTTTAGATATCATGAAAATGGAAGTTCTACATGGATGCAAACAGATATTACTCCTATAAGCTCAGAAGGATCGATGTTCGTAAACATTTCTAATTTAAAACCAAATACAGAATATTGTTATTATGTTGCTGTTAGAATTATTAACCAGGGAACGGAACACAGAGGTCAAGAAGTTTGTTTTACAACAAATCCTCCTGCCCAATTAGGAATTCCTATATTAATTTATCCGATTCATGATGAAATTGTTCATACAACTTTAATTAATTTTGATTGGACTGATGTATCAGGCGCTCAAATTTATGAAATTTGGGAAATTTTTGGAAATGATGTAAGCACAGAATCTATTTATTATTCAGACAGAAGTAATTTAATAGCAGAAATTCCAGAATTGGGGAGACACTATTGGAAAGTAAGGGCTTGCAATGGTGTTAGCAATATAAGGCCAAAATCAGGCGGATATGGAATAGAATTTGATGGAACTGCAAACTGCGGTCCATGGACAGAACAAGAATCTTTCAGAATAGCCAATAATCAAGGTATAACTTGCACATATCAAACTACTGCAAACGGGCAGCAAGTTGATGTCCAGATGCAAATAGATATTTCTCCTTGTTCTATGAATGTTTCTTTTACTGATGCTATTGATGAAAATATAGCAATACAGCCAGGAACAAGATTGAGAATAGGAGATAGATTGATAATGAATATTAATGATCCTAATAGTGATTGGACTGTTGGAGCAAATAATACTGTAAGACATCCTGTATCATGGCTTGCTAATGCTAGAACAGCTTACACTAGTGGATCGTCAATAACTCCATCTTATCCTTTTACATGGCATTTATTTGATCAAGCTTTAGGAATTGATGAATACAGAACATTTAATGTTGGAGTTGCGGCAACTAATCCTGTCGTTCAAAATCCTGATGTTATTAATACTTTGATAAGCGAAAATTTATCCATAACAAGGCTTAGTCCGGGAAGATATGAAATAGTTGTTTTAGGAGAAGGAACAGGAGATATTAATCTAAATATCGATGATATTTTTTCTTACGCTACAGTTAATGGTGATGTTTGCGGAAGCGGAGCGATGCCTGGATGCTCTAGAGATTTTTCTTTTACTTTGCAAGGAACGATACCAAGCGATGATGTCCCAGGAGATGATGATGGCACAACAACCACTACAATCCCTGGTGGAACAGATCATGTTATTACTACATCAACATGTATTAATGTAACGATAAATAGCAATGGTGATAAAGAAATTACTAGAAATGGAAATTGCGATGGACAAATTAATGCAACAATTTATGATGTCGGTAGAGATGAAGTTTTAGATAGAGATGCAATTTTAAGAATTGAAAATTTCATTGATGATAATGGCGTAAATACCGCTCCAACAGTTTCTAATTTGAGAAATAATAATCCTGATTGGTGTTTGACTCAGGATTATAGATTGGAATGGGATTACACTGATCCTGAAAATGATCCTCAGACAAAATATAGAATTAATATTTATGATAGCAACGGAGATTTGCTTGAAGGATTCCCTCAGGAATTTGATTCAAACTCAACAGGATACCAATTTAGTTTAGTAAACAGATATGGCCAAAATTATGAATGGGATGTTGAGGTTTGGGATCAAAGAGGACTATCAGCAAAATCTGAACGCAAACAAATAGCAAATGTTCCTGCTCATCAATATCCAAGTCCATCATTTGATTATAGTGAAGTGCAATTAGGCGCAGATGATATTGAATATAAGATTTGGTTTGCAGATACTTCAAAATCTTATGGCGGAACTAATATTGCAAGTTATCAATGGGATTTTGATGGAGATGGATCGTGGGATAAAGTTTTTGATAGTTCTTCGGAAATTGAAAATATGAAAAATAATCCTGAAACCCAATTGGTTTATGAATATGATTCAAATGTCTATCAGCAAACCGTTTTGAGAACAACTGATAGCGATGGATATTCTTGCGAATATTCTCAAAGTATTGTTCCTGAAGATTTTAAATACGAAGATTCTCCGGTTGAAAATTTAAATTTGAATCCTTAAAATTTTAGTTAAAAGATTCATATATTCATTCAAATAGGGGAAACTAAAAACCGCCCTGCGGAACAGGGCGGTTTTTAGTTTTCGGAATTGTTTAGTTTTTTGCCATTGCAATGACGGATTTTAAAACTTCAGGATATTTGACTGCCATTTCTGACAATACTTTTCTGTCTAATTCAATTTTATTTTTCTTTAATCCTGCAATGAATTTGCTGTATGTAATTCCTTGCATTCTTACAGCTGCGTTAATTTTTGTTTGCCAGAGTTTTCTAAAAACTCTTTTCTTGTTTTTTCTGTCTCTATAAGCATAGACTCCTGCATGGGCTATTGCTTCCTTTGCAAATTTCACCTTGGATTTTCTTCCATGGCGGTATCCTTTTGCATCCTTTAAAATATTTTTTCTTCTTTTGTTGGCTATTGTGCCTCTTTTTACTCTTGGCATAGTTTATCTTACGTATTTTAAATTTTTGAGAAGAATCCTGACTTCGGCTTTTGGCACTTCTCTCCATTTTCTCTTCGACCTCCTTTGTTTTCCTGTTTGTTTTGACAAAAGATGGTCTTGTCCGACAGACCTTCTTAATATTTTTCCGCTTTTTGTTATTTTAAAGCGTTTTGTTATTGATTTTCTTGTTTTGCTTGTTGGCATATTATTATTTACCTTTTGATATTATTGCGTAAAAGCCATTTGGTTTTTTCTTAACATCTTCTTCAATCTTTAGTGGCGCCATTTGTTTCAGTATTTCAATGAAGTGATAAAGTTTTTCCTTGGCTAAGTCTTGGAAAGCGTTTTCTCTTCCTCTTAAATATATTTGGATATTGACTTTGTAACCTTTTTGGAAGAATTTTGCAACTTGCTTGGCTTTTGTTTGAAGATCATGGTCTGAAGTGTTGTAATTCATCTTTACCGTCTTATGTCCTCCAACGGTCTGTTGTTTTTTTATTTCTTTCTCTTTTTTTTCTTGGATATAGGTGAATTTTCCATAATCCATTATTTTACAGATAGGCGGATCAACTTTATCAGTTATTTGTATTAAATCCATGCCTCTGTTTCTAGCTTCATTTATAGCTGAAGATATATCCAATACTCCTATTTGCTCTCCATTTTCGTCAATTACCCTTACTTGAGCT
>JAGOPM010000028.1 GCA_017991975.1 Candidatus Parcubacteria bacterium
TTTCCTCCCTTCTGCCTTGCGGCGAAGAGCGATTACCTTGCTTACTTAGGCAATTAAATTATAACAGGATATCCGTCTTAAGTCAAAATAAAAAGCCCCTGCATTTTTATGCAAGGGCTTTCTTTAATATAACTTCTTAGCTGTGACGAAAAGCTTAACTAATTGCGGACAAAAACGAACCAATCACTTTCTGCCCACCAACTGCTATAACTCTTCAAGAACAGACGGCGACTCTTTGGCTGGCCAGACAAGCACAAAACAAAATAATCATCAATTCCGCGATGAACTGAAAGTTCATCTGGGACGATAATGCGCCCCTCTCTCTGGATGTCAGGGTTTTGGGTAGCGCCAATTATGATTTCTTGGATTGTTGGCTTTTTCAATCCCTGAGCTAATCCTGCTTGAAGTGCTCGAGGTGCGGTCATTGCTTTGCCAAAGTTGACTAAAACAATTTCATAATCATTTTTGGGCAAAGCATCTCCTTCAGCTAGAGCTAGGGAGACGAGGTCGATGATCTCTTTGTCAATATGAGTCTTTTCATCCAGTTCTCCCGCATCTTTCCATTCTTTCAAAATATCGGATCCTGGTGACGGAGATTTGACTGGCAAAACTAGAACTTTCCACGAGGATGGAAAAATTTGTTTACTCTGCTTAACGAGAAGTCCGGCAATCTGGTCAAGAATTGGCTTTCCTTCTGGACGAACAAGAATATGCAAATCTTGTTCGATTCCTCCCTTTTCTTTGACTGTCCCTATAAGCTTAATCATGAAATCGCTTACAAACCCTGCTCCACTAACGATTGTCGATCTATCCTTTGCATTTGCACTCATTATTTGTCTCCTTTTACCTACTCCCCACCAATTATCTTGGCCTCAAATAGGATTTTGTAGTCGCAAATTTGCTTTATGCAATTATTTGCGCCTCTCTGGCAAGGCAAAACCCGGTCAAAAAGGTGCAAACAATCGATTTTTCAATGGTCTATATTATATATTAATTATATCATACTTTATTACATTTGTCAATAGAAACAAAAACACCCATTAAAGAGTGTTTTTATCAAAAATCTCTTATTCCTCCATTAATTATCTAAGGCTTCATTCACCAATTCATCGGCGCGTTTATTCTGTTCTCGAGGAATATGATGAAATTCAATGCTTTTAAATTTTTGTTTGAGATTATAAATCTTAATAAATTCCTTTTGCAAATTAGGCTCTCTCACTTTATATTCCCCTTTCATCTGCTTGACTATCAATTCTGAATCAGCTTTTATCAGAATTTCTACTTGTTTTGATTTAGATTCTCCCAAGCCTTTTGCTAAAGTTTGTAAAGCAGAAACTACTGCGCTATATTCGGCAATATTATTTGTGGCATTTCCAATCTTTTTCCCATACTCCTTAATAATTTTAGCTCCATCTGAAATCACTACCCCAATTGCCGCTGGTCCAGGATTGCCTCGCGCTCCGCCGTCAGTATTAATGATTATTTTACTCATAAATTTTTCTAAAATATTTTTCTAAACTTTCTTTTACTAAATTAACATCTCTATTTCTAAAAGTATATCCGCAAGCCGGAGGATGGCCTCCATAACCAATCAAATAATCTTTTGAAAATTCTAAAGCTTTAACTCCATTATATTCTTTAGGTAACCGAGCCGATCCTATGCTATCGTTTTCCCTAACTTTAAAAAGAAAAACTGGCCGCCCATATTTTTTTAAAATATCCGATGCTGCGCTTCCAATAGAAACAGGATCCCATTCAGTACTTCCTTCAAAAATAAAATCAGGAGGAAATTTTTTGTATTTTTCAATTCTTGAAACAACGTCATTGACAATTTTTATTTTTTCTTCGAATTTTCTCTTATTTATTTCCAATAAATTTTTCACTATTTCTTCGCATTCTGCAGGATCTTTTGAATCAAGCAATATAAAAGTTTGGCTTACTTTTCCGATTCTAGCCGAAACATTCAAAGGATTTATTATTTTTAAACTTATATCATCTAAAGAAGATAAATCTGGTTCTGTATGTCTTAGCAATGTCCTAAATCCAAGTCTATCGATATCCTTTAACCAAGCAAGACCTTTTTCAGTTATCTCTTTATTCTCGCCTATTTGAGGAACCCTATCAGCTATTGTTGCCAAAGCTCCGAAAGCTAATAACTCATTTAGTCTCTTTTCATCTTTAACAATCTCCTCTGCTAATTTGACCATTAACCCAGCATTAGCAAAATCGTGAAAAGGATATTCTTCTCCTTCTTGATGCGGATCTATAACATATAAAGCATCGGGCAATCTTCCCAATATTTGATGATGGTCTATCACTATCACTTGAAAGCCCATTTTTTTTGCTCTAACTATTTCATCAAAATTGCTTATTCCGCAATCTAAAGTAAAAAGAAGAGCCGGGGCAAAACCGCAGAGATAATCAAGGGCTTCATCATTCAATCCATATTTTTCTGTTTCCCGACAAGGAAAATAAAATTTCAAAAACTCTGGATTTAAATAACAATCGTTCAAATATCGAAAAATTTCAGCCATAATCAAGGCTGAAACTATACCATCCATATCCGAATCAGAATAAATGACGACTTTACCGCCCTCTTTTGCGCATCGCTTTATCTGAGAAATTACATTATCAAAATTTTTCAATTTCAAATCACTCATAATACCCTAAAGCTTTCAATCCTGGAAGTTCTATACCACTTACGAATTCTAACATTGCTCCTCCTCCAGTAGAAGCATAACTGAATTTCTTTATTAAATCATAATCCTTCAAAAAACTATTGCTCTCTCCTCCTCCTACAATCGAATATGCCTTACTGTCGATAATAGCTTTACAGATTTCCAATGTTCCAAAGACATAATCCTTATTTTCTATCAACCCCATCGGACCGTTAAAAAAAACTGTTTTAGCTTGCTTTATTATCGAAGAATATAATTCAATAGTATCTGGACCTATATCATAAATTTTTTCTTCTTTTCTAACTTTTCCTATTGAAGTTTTTCTCATATACTCATGGCCGTCTTCTTTTAGACATGCCACTGCATCGACTGGCAAATGGAATTTAGGATTAGTGATGTCTATTTTATTTACTTGTTCCATTACTTCTGGTCCTGGCATTGATCCAGAAATCGTTAATCCTTTTCCTTGCAAAATAGCATTAGCAACATCTCCTCCAACTAAAACATGGTCAGCTATCTCGAGGAATTTCTCCATTACTCCAATTTTAGTCTGCAATTTCGCTCCACCAATTATAGCAACCATAGGCCTTTGCGGATTTTTCAATAAAGCCTCCATACTTTGGATTTCTTCAGATAACAAGAAACCAGCATAAGAGGGCATATAATGCGCCACTGCTTCAACCGAAGCATGCGCGCGGTGAGTCACGCCAAAAGCATCATCTACATAAATATCAGCCAGATCGACTAAAGCTCTTGCAAAATCAATATCATTTTTTTCCTCTTCCTTATAAACTCTAATATTTTCTAAAACTAATATATCTCCAAAATTCATTTTCTCAATAGCGTCTTTTACTTTCTCGCCTATGCAGTCATTAATAAAATGAATATCTCTTTGCGCCAATTCACTTAGTGCCTTAGCTACGAATTCAATGCTATAATTTATTTCCTGTCCTGTTTCTTTATTCTTTACAGAAGAAAGATGGCTCAAAATTATTACTTTCGCCTTATTGTCTGATAAAAATTTTATCGTGGGAAGAGATTTTATAATCCTATAATCATCTAAAATATTAAAATCCTTATCAAAAGGAACATTAAGATCGCATCTTAGAAGAACTTTCTTATTTGCAATATCAGCATCTTTGATATGTTTCATCATATATTCAAAAATTACTTTATTTAAAAGTTATATTAGCATTATAAAGAATTTTAGATAATTTTAAAACTTGACTCCTTGACCCGGCCTTAATATTCCTTTTTTGGCAGTTTCTTTTTCCAAAGGAGCTTTCTTAGGTATCTTCGCTGGCTCTTGATCGTTTGTTCCAGCTGCTTGCAATGATTCTTGTATCAATTTTCCTAACTCATCTTCATTAACTTCCTGTTTAGTTTTCTCTTTTGGTTTTTGCTGTTTAGGAGCAAAAAAAGGAGTGCTTTCTCTTTTAGAAAAATCTTTCAATGAAACAAATTCTTTTATTTCTTCTCTCTGCTCAACGAATCCATCTGTTTTTTCTTGACTCTTCTGGGGGTAGCTTTTCTTGGACTGCGACAATTCAAGTTGCGCCTCTTTAATTGAATCTTTTAATTCTTGCTGATTAGTTTCTTGAGGCTTTTGCTCATCTTTCTGGCTTTCTTTTATTTTTGTCATGCAAGTTTTGCAATAAATAGGCCTTTTGCCATCTGGCTTGAATGGAACACTTGTTTCTTTTCCACAAGAACTGCATTTTGCATCATACATCATTACTGGTTTAGGCATTTCTTTGGGTGTGCCTAAAGATTCTGCCCATTCGCTAATCTTCTCATCAATCTCTTTTTTAGGAGTGGCATAATGATATCTAGAAAACTCTATTATGTCATTGACATAAACGCTGTCAGGCATCGGATCAGGAGGCAATGTAACAGCTGAAAATGGCTTCCCAGCAACGCCGTCAATCATTAGTTTTAAATAAATATTATATTTGGTAAGATTGGCAAAATCTTCTGGCTCAAAATACGGAGCGAATTCTTTATTTAGCCATTCCCCATCTTCAGCGCCTACTCTGAAAGATATCATTGTCCCCACATTTCCAAAAATAGCATCTCTTATCGATTCGTCTACTTGATTTATATATTGATGAGCAAGAATAAGACATAATCTATATTTTCTGGCCTCAGAAAGAATATTTATAAATGCTTCCGTAGCAAAATTCTGGAATTCATCAACATAAAGATAAAAATCATTTCTTTTGCTCTCTTCTAAATCAACACGCGACATGGCAGCCAAATAAAGCTTAGTCACTAATAATGCTCCCAGCAATCTCGAATTATCCTCTCCTATTTTTCCTTTGGAAAGATTTAAAATCAGAATCTTTTTTTCATCCATCAAATTCCTCATATCAACTGAAGATTTCTGCTGGCCAACAATATTCCTAATCAATGGATTAGAAATAAATTGTCCTATTTTATTCTGAATTGCAGCTGCGGCTTCAACTTCATATTTTTGAGAATATCTTGCATATTCTTTTGTCCAAAAATTTTTTATGACTGGATCTGTCACATTATCAACAACCTTTTGTCTGTAATCAACATCTGAAAGCATCCAATTTATCCCTATCAATGTAGCCCCTGGATATTCAAGAAGAGCTAAAATACAATTATTCAAAATATATTCCATTCTTCCTGACCAAACATCTGGCCAAATCTTTTTAAACACTCCCATTAACCCGCCAGCAATCAAATGTCTTTGTTCTGGTTTAACATCTTCCATCACATTAAAAGCAAAAGGAAAATCAGTATCTGCAGGATTAAAATAGACAACATCCTGGACCCTTTCCTTTGGAACAAAATTCAAAAGCTCCTCAGCAACGTCTCCATGAGGATCGATAAAAGCCAAACCATTTCCGTTTCTTATATCTTGTATGGCTAAACTTCTTAAAAGAACAGTTTTACCCATGCCTGTCTTACCAATAATATACATATGCCTGCGCCTATCATCTTGTTTTATGCCAAAACTGCGCATTTGATTTCTGAAACTTGTTTTTCCTATTAATATAATTTGTTCCATAATTATTGAACTGGAAGATTAGTTGGAGCTTCACTCTTTTTAATCTCAACTTGATTTATATTGACATTGCTGTATTGCGCTGGGAAATGAAAGACAGTTGCCAATTCTTCTACATTGAAAACAAAATAAGGAGTTTTTTGCTTATATACGAATTCTGTAGGTGGCCAAACTGAAACATATTTCCTAAACATTTTTCTTTTTCTTAAATAAAGTCTGCGCTCTCTCAAAAAATAATTTATCTTAGTTCTGGTATGAGGCGAAAAACGCATGCCGTTTGCTGGTCCTCCAAAATGCTGATAGTAATTCCTTGTAACTCCAAAATTCCCTGCATTTCTTGGCTTGCTTTTATCTCCAATATAAAGAGTCCTTATCCAAACTGAGAATAATCTCTTAGAAATTTTATCTTCAACAGCTTTTAATATTTCTCTTTCTTTTTGTGTAAGTTCTTCTTTCTCTTTTTTCTCTTCTTCCTTCTTAGGAGGCATCACTCCTATTAATTTCAAAAATTCTTCCTGGAAAACTTTTCCATCAGTCATATTTTTCCAAAATTCAACCCAAACAGGCTGACTTGGAGGAGGAACTTTTTTCTTTAATAATTTATCAATAATAACTTTTGCTTCTTTTGCATAAGGTAAAAGTCTTTCATGACCAGCTCCACTGCCAGTAATCGGCATTAATCCCATCTGCATCCAAACTTGATCTCCAGGTAAAAGATTTGCCATCGCTTCTATCAATGAATGTAAAGGATCAATCATCCTCTCTTCATTTAATTGTCCGATCTGAGGCTCAAAGAAATCCATATAAGTCTTTATCGGATAGAAATCTTCTTTTAGAAGCATTTGATCTTCACCTCTGACATCCCAATCACCATTAGGAATATTCTGAGGCACTCTTGTAGTATAATCTTCGGTTTCAAAAATTTCACAATCTGGATATTGAGAATAAAAAGTGGCTTCAAAATTATCTCTGGCGCCTTTTGGCATCTTGGCGAAAAAATGAATATCTCCTCCAAAACTGCACATGTCTAAAGTAAACCAATAGGGACCTCCATATCCTCCCGGAGAACCTTCTAACCAATATTCCCTCCAGTTTGCAGGAAGATAAAGCGTGCCCCATAAACCGCAAAAAACATCCTCCATTGATTTGAATGTTTTTGAAAGATTGCGCGGAGGGACTATTTCAAGAGTAACCCATTTTGCAGTCGGAAACCAAAATTCCCAATTAGCCCAATAGAGATAGAGATTTTTTAAAACTCCATAAAAATAGAAAGGCGGAAAAATCCACCACCATGTTTTTAATATCAAAAAAATTTTTTGCAGGGCATCTGCTAAAATTTCTTCCAACATAAATTTCTCTCTATCTAATTATAGAGAAAAACTTCCGCTTATAAAAGATAACAGAGCGTTAATAACTGTGAAAATCAAATAAACAGCAAGAATAAATAAAAACCCCCTTACGAAAAAATTAAAGGTATATAAAATAGATGTAAAAAAGGCGGGTTTAGGCTGCTTAGGTTCTTTTGGTCCTGTTGACCAATGATAGCATAGAGCAAAAAAAACGAATCCGAAAACCAAAGTTGCAATAAAAAGAAATTTA
>JAGOPM010000029.1 GCA_017991975.1 Candidatus Parcubacteria bacterium
CTTTAGGGAAATATTTTTTCCATTCTCCTATTGCATTTATTTTAATCTTATTGTCTTTTACAAATTTGCTTTTTGAGAGTTTTTCAAATTCAGTTCTAAAAATTTTCATCAAAAAATCCACTTCTTTTTTATCGCGCTTCAATACATTATCTATCGATGCTCCCCAAAAAGAAACGCAAGAGATATCGTTTTTTACAGCCCATTCCATTATTCTTTGCAATGCTCTTAAGCCATGCCAATGGCCCATCCAGGGTTTTAAGCCTTTTTCTCTGGCCCAGCGTCTATTGCCATCAGGTATCATTGCTACATGTTTAGGTAGATTTAATGTTTTTTCCATATCTTTACAAATTTAATGTTTTTTGGTACAATTTCCTTGTGCTAATTATTATAAAGTAAGCAAAATACTATGTCCACATCTAAATCGTCAGGGTCAACCAGATTAGGAAGAGACTCTAATCCAAAATATTTAGGAGTAAAAAGATATGGCGGGCAAAGCGTTAAGACTGGCCAAATTGTCATAAGGCAAAGAGGAACAAAATTTATTGCCGGACAAAATGTAAAAAGAGGCAAAGATGATACGCTTTATGCTTTAAAAGACGGAAAAGTGAAATTTTCCACGAAAAGAGTCAAAAAGTTTAACGGAACCCAGAGAATAGCAAAAGTGGTTACAATTGAGTAACCGCTTTTTGTTTTTTAATTGCAAGCTAATAAAAAATCCTCTTTTAAAACAGAGGATTTTTTATTAGATAGATTAGTTTAATAGATTATTCTTCTCCAACAATTATCAATTTAATTGTTGCTTCTAATCCCATATCAAAGTTTATTTTGATATCAAATTCTCCTAATTCTTTGATTGGTTTTTCTATTTCAATTTGTTTTTTGTCTATATTGTATCCGGCTTTTTCTAATGTCTCAGCTATTTTTTTAGAATTCACTGATTCGAATAATTGCCCTTCTTTTCCTATTTTTTCGGTTATAGTCAATTCTTGGCCATCTAACTTTGTTGCTAATTCTTGGATTTTTTTCAGCCTATCTTCTGCTTCGGATTGGGCGATTTTCCTTAGTTCATCGAGTTTTGCCAATTTTGCAGGAGTGGCCTGTTCAGCCAATTTTTTAGGTATTAAAAAGTTCCTGGCATATCCGTCAGCCACTTCTTTAACATCGTATTTTTTGCCAATTTTGGCAACATCGTCTAAAAGAATTACTTTCATAATGTTTTAATTTTATTCATCTCTATAATCCGCAAAGCGGAACAGCGATATTATTATTTTATCTATTTATTTTAATATTTCAAGTGCTTTTTCGAGTTGCGGATCTTTATTTTGTTCTATATCTTTATCTGTTATTTCAGCTTCAATATCGGGTTTTATTCCCTTTCCGTTTATCTGGTTTTTGTTAGGGGTGAGCCATTCGGCTATTGTAACTTTAAGGGTTGATCCATCTCTTAATTTTATCGGAGTTTGAACCGATCCTTTGCCAAAACTTGTCTTGCCTACAAGCGTGGCTCGATCATTTTCTCTCAGGGCAGCTGCCATGATTTCTGACGCTGAAGCCGATCCTTCATTTATTAGAACAACTATTTTATACTCTTTGTCTGCGAAGAATCCTGTCTGAGTATTTTTATAAACTTGTTCGTCATTAAGCTTTCCTTTTCCCTCAACCATTATTATTTTTTCTTTATCAAGAAATAGTCCGCTAATCAAAATAGTCTGATCGAGTAATCCGCCAGGATTATTCCTCAAATCAATTATGATTTTTTTTGTTCCATTTTTTTTGATTTGCGCAGTTGAATCAATTACTTTTTCTAAAGTATGCGAAGTGAATTGGTATATTTTAAGATAAGCGATATCTTCAGTTCCTTGTTTTTTAATTTCCAATTTTACAGTTGGAAGTTCTATTTTGTCTCTAATTATTTCCAAATCTTTTTTTTCATAATTCCCATCGGCATTTTTTCTTAAAACTGATATCTGGACTTTTGTCCCTTTTGGTCCGCGGATTTTTGCTACTGCGTCATCGACTGACATTCCAACTGTGCTAGTGCCGTTTATTTGCGCGATGATATCTTGCGGTTTGATTCCTGATTTTTGGGCGGGGGTTCCATCTAAAGGAGAAACTACCACAATATTTTCTCCTTTCTTTTCGACTTCCATACCAACGCCTTCAAATTCTCCGGTTATGTCTTTTTCTAAATCTTGGGCGCTTTTAGGATCGAAGAAAGATGTATAAGGATCTCCAAGAGAGTTTACCATGCCTTCAGCCGCGCCTCTGACCATTTTTTGATAATCAAGTTCTCTGAGATAATTTGATTCCAATTGGTTCCATGTTTCCCACAATACTGAAAAATCCACTCCATCAATGTCTGGTTTTGGTATTGGAGAGATATATTTCTGATATTGCATGCCAAAAGTGAATCCGATTCCGGCGATAAAGAGAACTAATAATGATTTTTTGAAAATATTTTCCATAATATTTAATATGTCATTTTAACTGATTTTTACTGATTTTTCAAATAAAAAAAGAGATTTCTTTTTTTAGAAATCTCTTTTTGATTTTTAGTTTATTTTGTATAAATCGTGACTTGTCTTCTTGATTGTTCTGCTACTTGTTCAATCTCTGAGATTCTGTGAACTGGGGTTTCCGCAAGAATGAGGTCTACTGGAAAGAGGATGGCGATTGGTTCTTTTTCCGGCGTTTCCAAGGAAGAATCAAGAAAATCTAGTATTACTTGAGAAGCTTCTTCCCAGCCATCTTTGCCATTTTCTTTTTTTTGATAGCAGACTATTCCATAGAATATTTTTCCATTCAATTCTATGGCAATAGATTGCCCCAAAGCCATATCTCTTCCTTTATTATAGAGATTGGAAAAGATATCTTCCAATTCTATAGGAAGCATTTTTTCTTCAGCAGGTATTGGAACGACGATATGTTTTTCTCTTGTGTTGAACAAATTCCAGATTACAAATCCTTTGATCATCTTTCCTCCTTGTTTTTGTTCTTATTCAAAATATAAGTATAAAAATAAATGGCTAAGATAATAATAATTAAGATGATAGCTATCGTACGCATCACTATTGAAATATTATACAGGCTTTCTACAGCATCTTGATTTATATAGGTATACATTTAGCCTCCTTTTAAAATTGCTTTCTGCAAGAGAGTGTTTATCTCTTATATATTAATTATATCATACTATTTAATATTTGTCAATATATACTTTTTTTCTTTTTAAACACAGTATTTAGTAATTATCCATTGACTTTTTTTTAATATTTATTTAAAATGTCTTTGTTTTGCTGTTGCCTCCATAGCTCAATGGTAGAGCAGTGGCCTTTTAAGCCATTGACGAGGGTCCGATTCCTTCTGGAGGCACCAATAAACTAAAAGCACTAATTCATCGTTAGTGCTTTTAGTTTATTAGAAGCCTTTTCGATTCTTGATGTTTTAAGCAATATTTACAACCCTTGCTTTTTTAATTCTTTGATTATTTTTTCTTGTTCTCTGCTTAAATTTTTTGGGGTTCCGATTATTGCTTCAACAAATAAATCCCCTCTTCCTCTCTTTGAAAAATGCGGAATACCTCCTCCGCTTTTCCTAAATACTGTTCCAGAATTAGTTGATTTGGGAATTTTTAAATTCATTTTTTTTCCTTCAATAGTATTGACTTCTATTTCTCCTCCTAATGCTGCCACAGAAAATGGGATGAATGTCTTCTGATACAAATTATCTGCTTTTCTTTGAAAATTTTTATCAGACTTTACTATAATTCTTACAAAAAGATTTCCAGGGATTCCGTTTTTTCTTCCAGCATTTCCTTTTTGAGAAACTGAAAAAACTTGATTGCTATCGACTCCGGCAGGAATCAATAATTCTATTTCTTCGATTCCTTTTGTTCTCCCTTCTCCTCTGCAGACATTGCATGGATTTTCTGGGATATATCCTTCTCCTTGGCATTCAGGACAGATTCCTACTTGGGTGAAAGTTCCGAAAGGAGTTCGTCTCATTTGCTGGACTTTCCCTGTCCCTCTACAGGAATGACATTCTTTAACTTTAGTGCCTGGTTCCGCTCCGCTGCCATTGCATCTTTGACATTTTATAAGCTTATCTATCTTTATTTTCTTTTTTTGAGATTCAAGGATGTCTTTTAGATCAATTTCTAAAACAATATTTATATCGGATCCATTATTTTTATTTTTTTTATGGGATTTGGAGAATCCACCTCCAAAACTTCCGCCAAAAAATTCTTGGAATATATCTCCGACATCTCCGAAATCTCCAAAATTGAATTCAAAATCCTGGGCGCCTTGGGCGTTTCCCCAATTATATCCTCCTCCTTGATTTTCATTGATGAATCCGAATTGGTCATATTGAGCCCTTTTATCTTTGTCTGATAAAACGCGATATGCTTCATTAATTTCTTTGAATTTTTCAGCATCGCCATTTTTATCAGGATGATATTTATGGGCAAGTTCATAATAAGCGCTGCGAATCTGTTCGGAGTTGGCATTTTTATCAACTCCCAGGATTTTATAATAGTCTTTTGCCATTTTTAGATTGATTATTTATCTGTGAATTCTCCTTCTTGAGCTTCGGGATTTTGATTATTATCTTTTTTTTCTTGTTGATTTTGTTCTTGGTTTGGTTGTTGCTCTTGTTGGGTTTTATAAATCTGTTCCCCTATTTTTTGAATTTCATTAGATAAGTCTGATATCTTTGCTTTCAAATCGTCTAAATCATCAGAGTCTTTAGATTTTTTAAGGGCATCAATTTTTGCATTGATAGAAGCAATTAAATCTTGGGAAATTTTATCTTTGTTTTCGTTCAAAGTTTTTTCAGTTTGATAAATAAGCATCTCGGCATGATTCTTATTTTCAACTAAATCTTTTTTCTTTTGGTCTTCTGCTTCATGCATTTGAGCTTCATTTTTCATTCTTTCTATTTCTTCTTTGCTTAATCCTGAAGATCCTTGAACTGTAATTTTTTGAATTTTATTGCTTCCCTTATCTTTTGCTGTTACAGTGAGCGTTCCATTTGAATCTATGTCAAATGTCACTTCGATTTGAGGAATGCCTCTTGGAGCAGGCGGAATCCCATCTAATATGAATCTGCCTAGCGATCTATTGTTTTGAGCCATTGGCCTCTCTCCTTGTAAGACATTTATTTCAACAGATGGCTGATTATCCATAGCAGTTGAAAATATTTGAGTTTTAGAAGTAGGAATAGTCGTATTTTTATCTATCATTTTCGTTGAAATGCTTCCCATTGTCTCGATTCCTAACGATAATGGCAAAACATCAAGAAGTAAAACGCTTTTAATGTCTCCTTGAGTTGTCCTCCCTTGATTTGAAGCAGAAATAATTTCAGCTTGGATAGCTGCTCCCAGAGCCACGACTTCTGCCGGATTTAGACTTTTGTTTGGTTCTTTGCCAAAATATTTTTTTACTGATTCTCTAACTGAAGGAATAAGCGTTGAACCTCCAACAAGAACAACTTCGTTTATTTCTTCTTTATTGTTTAATCTTGGTTCATCTTTTTTATTTATTGCTTCTTTGATAGTAGCATCAACTCTGTTTATTGCTCTTTGGACTAATTCATTGGTTAGTTCATCGAATTTCGCTCTATTTATTTTATAAAGTAAGTGTTTTGGACCTTCGGTGTTCGATGAAATGAAAGGAAGATTTATTTCTGTTTCTGTCGAAGAGGATAATTCTATTTTTGCTTTTTCTGAAGCTTCTTTTATTCTCTGTAAAGCCAGAGAATCTTTTGATAAATCAATTCCTTCATCTTTTTTGAATTGGGAAATTATCCAATCCATTATTGTTTGATCGAAATCATTTCCTCCTAAATGAGGCTCCCCTCCTGTAGCAATTACTTCCACGGCATTAGGCGCAACATTTAATATTGTGACATCAAATGTTCCTCCTCCGTAGTCATAAACTAATACTTTTTCATTGCCTTTTTTCCCTAATCCGTAGGCTAAAGCTGCGGCTGTAGGTTCGTTTATTATTTTTAATACTTTTAATCCAGCTATTTCTCCAGCGGCCATAGTTGCTTTTCTTTGCGAATCATCAAAATTAGCCGGACAGGTTATAACTGCTTCGGTTATTTCTTCTCCTATTTTTTCTTTAGCATCAGCTTTGATCTTTTGAAGAACCATAGCTGAGATTTCGATCGGAGTGTACCATTTGTCTCCCATTTTTATTTCTACTCCTTGGTTGGCGCCTTCTCTAGTTTGATAAGAAAGCTTTTTTAATTCTGCCTGGACTTCAGGATCGGAATATTTTCTTCCTATAAATCTTTTTACTGAATGAATGGTATTCAATGGGTTGGTTACAGCCTGTCTTTTAGCTAAAACTCCTATTATTCTTTCATTATTTTTTGAAAGCGCGACAACTGATGGAGTAACGACTTCTCCTTCTCTATTCTCAAGAGCTTTAGGTTCTCCGTTGATTATTGTCGCTGCTGTGGACATTGTTGTCCCGAGATCTATTC
>JAGOPM010000005.1 GCA_017991975.1 Candidatus Parcubacteria bacterium
AAGAAAAACTTACGCTTATAAAAGATAACAGAGCGTTAATAACTGTGAAAATCAAATAAACAGCAAGAATAAATAAAAACCCCCTTACGAAAAAATTAAATGTATATAAAATAGATGTAAAAAAGGCGGGTTTAGGCTGCTTAGGTTCTTTTGGTCCTGTTGACCAATGATAGCATAGAGCAAAAAAAACGAATCCGAAAACCAAAGTTGCAATAAAAAGAAATTTAGTTGCTAATTCTATAGGAAATAATAATGTTAGCATTTTAATGTATAATTTCCTTGATTATCTCTTTGAAAATATTTCTTATCTGATAAGTTAAGCAAGATAGTGCTTTCTTTGACTTGTCTTTGTTTTAAAACTTCTTTAATTAAATCTTCTTTAGCAAGAGATTTCTTCGAATTTTTAAGAGATTCTACTAAGATATCCTTAACCCATCCTTTTTTGTACCCCCATTCTCTAAGAGCATATATCCCCCTTCCGATCAAAATGAATTCAGAATTCCTTATAAGCTCATTATGAACACTCTGCAATAAAACATTCTTTATTGATCCTTCATTGTTTATCGAAGCATATATCTCTGAAAAATGAAGAGGCTTGTTGGCTTTCTTTAAAATTAAATAAGCCTTATCTTTAATATTTTTAGGATTAACTTCAGGCCAAGTGCTCAGTCCATAAAGATTTTCAGAATTATTAGCTATCATTCTAGAAGCTCCAACCCAGGAATCAAACCCATTAGGCATATCTTCTTTTGAAGCATAGTCTGCTAAATTGACTAATTTCCCCTTAGTTTTCAAAAATTTAACAAATTTAGAAAGACTCTGTTTTGCAGAATCAAAAATTTTAGCATCTGTTGCCCATAAAGGATGGAATTCATTGCTTTCTGAAAATCTCTTAAATTGATCTCCCAAAGAAAGCAAAAAGAATACATGATTTTGTTGATCGTTCTTGCCTAATTCCTCCAAAAGCAGATCTTCTCTTCTCAATCCTCCATAATTACCCAAGCTTTCTGTAAAATTTTCAAAAGGCTTAACAAGCATATCTTTCTTGCTTTCTTTTATGTGCTTTATAGCCTTCTCTTGGATTTGGCGAACCCTTTCTCTAGTTATGCCAAAATCATGACCAATTTTTTCAAGAGTTTCCCTTTCTGTACCCGGCTTTAAACCGAATCTTCTCTCGATAACTTCTCTTGACCTTTGAGGTATATCTTTAAGAAGCGTATCGACTAATTGTATATAATTTGTTTCCATATTATTATTTTATTTTTTCAATTTTATTGCGTGCCCAAAGATAAACTATTGGGGTAGCTATAAAAATTGATGAATATGCGCCTAATGTGATTCCAACTAACAATGCCAACGAAAAATATTTTAATGTCTCTCCGCCAAAGAAAAACAAAGCAAGCAATGGCAATAAAGTTGTAAATGTTGTTGCTAATGATCTCCCTACAACTTCATTTAAACTCTTATTGATCGCCTCGTAAAAATTGGGAGCGTTTTTCCTTATTAAATTTTCTCTTATCCTGTCAAAAATAACTATTGTATCATTAACTGAGTATCCGAAAACTGTTAATAAAGCTATTATAATCTGTAAAGTAAATTGCACTCCATAGAATTTCCCCAAAATAGCAAATAATCCTATAGGAAGCATAATATCATGGAATAATGCGACTATAGTTGCAATTCCATATTTCCAAGAACTTATCGGTCTGGAAATTTTTCTAAAAGATACAGCTACGATAGCGATAATCGCAATTGTAGATAATATCAAAGCCCAAGCTGTTTTATTCAAAATCCTAGATCCAACAATAGGGCTTACTTCTTCGAAAGAAACTGATTCTTCAACGATTCCGAATTTGTTATTTAAAAAACTCTTCAATTCTTCCTGTTTAGAAGTTTTTAATTCTTCTATCTGGTCAGGATTCAAGTCTTTGGTCTGTTCTTGGCTTACGATATCTTGGAATGTTATTTCCACCCCCTTTCCTTCAGTTGTCCTAACTGATGGATCTTTAATACCAAATTCCTGAATAGCTTCTCTTATCTGGCTTGTCTTAGGAACAGCATCTTTAAATTGCACTCCTAAAATTGATCCATGAGAGAAATCAATTCCTAAATTCAATCCAAATAAAGAAACTGCAATAATACTTCCAATAAACATTATTGCTGAAAAACCCAGATAAAAATTTTTATATTTAAGAAAATCAATCATATTTTTTACCAAATCTTGTTATTTTTTGAAAGTTTCGTTTCGACAAAAATCTCCATTAAGGCTTTCGTGACTACCAATGCTGAAAATAAACTTGCTATTATACCAATGCCTAATGTGGTAGCAAAACCTCTGACAAATCCCATTGCAAAGATATATAAAATCAAAACTTCGGAAAATGTAGCCAAATTCCCATCTCTGATAGCTGGAAAAGCTCTATCAAATCCTTCTTGCAAGGCTGTTGAGAAATTCTTTCCTAATTTCAATTCTTCCCTAACTCTTGAGAATATCAATATATTAGCATCGACTGCCATTCCAAGAGAAAGAACAAAACCAGCGATTCCTGGAAGAGTCAATGTAAACCCAGGCCATATTTTGAATATGCACAGTGAAATTATTACATAAAATACTAATGAAAAAACTGAAAGCAACCCAGCAAAACGATAAGCTGTAATCATAAATAAACCAACTAAAGCCAAACCTATCAAACCTGCTTTAACGCTCGCTTGGAGAGATTGTCTTCCAAGAGTCGCGCCAACGCTTTTTTGAGATATTATATTAACAGGCACATTCAAAGCGCCATCATTTAAATTTTTAGCAAGCTCAGTTGCGCTTTTCATATTGAATTGCCCAGAAATTCTAGCGCTTCCTCCTGTTATTTTTTCTTCAACATTAGGAGCTGATATTAATTGATTATCAACATAAATAGCAACCGGTTTTCCAACATTTCTTGCTGTTATACTTTCAAATAACTTCGCTCCATCAACATCAAAATTTAATGTAACAACCGGTTCTTTCATATTCTGATCCGAAAATTCAACATTAGCAGCTTTTAAATATCTTCCTGTCAATTCCGTATCTTTAAAAGCATCCTCAAAAGCTAAAAGCCAAGGATTTAATTTTTGCTGTTCTTGATATGTTAAATATTGCTTTTTCCCATTTATCTCTGAAGATTGCTTTAAATAAATATTAATAATTTCTTGCATTTCTGCCTCTGGAAGGCTTCTAAATTCTTCTTCTTTTTTTAATATTTCCTTATAGTTGTCTTTTGGTTCTTTAAATTGCAAAAAGGGAGTTCTGCCGATTTCTTTTATAGCTTCTGCCGGAGTGACTTCTCCTGAGAGCCTTACGCTTAATTCATATTTATCCCCAAATTGTTGAACCTGAATTTCTGGTTCTCTGACTCCGAGATTATTAACTCTTTTTTCAATAACTTCCTTTAATTTCTCCATTTCCTTGGAAGGATTGAATTCTCTATTTAAATTCTTATTTGTCTCTTGAATCCCGCTCAAATCAGCTTGATACAAAAGCTCAACTCCTCCCTGTAAATCAAGTCCGAGTCTATAATCTTTCTCTAAATGAAGAGTTTTTTTGATATTATCCATTGTTTTATTCAAACCATTTGGATAAATAAAAATACCTCCGATAACGGCTAAAATAATCATTACTGCAATTACTATATATGTAGTGTTCCTTTTATTCATAAATTATCATCTTTATTATAATACATTATTTAATGAAAATGTCAAGAACCAATTAAACCATAAATCAAAGGTCAAGTCCCGCAACATTTTTTATATTTTTTCCCAGATCCGCAAGGACAAGGATCATTCCTGTCTATCTTTTTACCCTGGCTAACAATTTTTTTGATGTTTTCCTGAGGCTTTTTTATTTCTGATTGTACTTGAGCGCGAAATACTGTCTCTACAACTCCAGAGGCTATAGAATCCATCAATTTTTGATAAAAATTAAATGATTCTCTCTTGAATTCAACCATAGGATCTAAATTTCCATACGCTCTTAAATTAACTGATTCTTTCAGATAATTCATATTTTGTAAATGCTCTATCCATAAAGTATCCATCATCTTTAAATAAGCATATCTTATAAAAGCAAAGATTCTCTCGTTTCCTAATTCCTTTTTTTTATTCTCAAAATCAACTTCAGAATATTTGCCATAGGATTCCATATCTTTTTTAAATTCCAGGAAAATATTTTCATCACTTGATTCTAAAATCCATTGCCTTTTTTTATAAAAACTTTCCCTGTGCTTATCCATAACATCATCCTGCTCCAAAATGCTTTTTCTTGAATCGAAATTAGCTCCCTCAACCCGACTCTGAGCATCTTCTAAAGCCTTGCTTATCCTTTTATCTTCAATCGCCTCATCTTCTGGAAACTTTAAAATATCAAGCATCTTCTTTAAATTTTCTCCTCCAAATAAACGCATCAAATCATCATCAAGCGATACAAAAAATTGTGATTGACCTGGGTCTCCTTGTCTTCCTGACCTACCTCTTAATTGATTATCGATTCTCCTTGCTTCATGCCTTTCAGTACCAATAACATGCAATCCTCCACTCTCTTTTACGAATTTAGCCTCATCTAAATCACAAGGATTACCTCCAAGCAGAATATCAACTCCCCTTCCTGCCATATTCGTAGCAATCGTGACAGCTCCTTTTTTCCCAGCCTGAGCGATAATCTCTCCTTCTCTTTCATGATTTTTAGCATTTAACAATTCGTGTTTTATTCCTTCTTTTGAGAGCAACATCGATAAATATTCATTTTTTGCTATCGATCTAGTACCAACCAAAACAGGCGCTCCTGCCTTATTTATTTTTTTTATCTCTTCGATTAAAGCGCGAAATTTTGCGTTTTCATTCTTATAAATCCTATCCGGTAAATCTTTCCTTGAAACTTCTTTATTAGTCGGTATGCAAACAACATTCAAATTATAAACTTTATCGAATTCTTCAGCTGATGTCTTAGCAGTACCCGTCATTCCAGAAAGCTTGGTATATTTTCTGAAAAGATTCTGAAAAGTTATTGTTCCCAAAGTTATAGATTCGGGCTGAACTTCAATCTGAGGATTACCAAAAACATGCTCCTTGGCTTCTATGGCTTGATGCAATCCATCAGACCATCTGCGCCCCGGCATCAATCTTCCAGTAAATTCATCAACTATAATTATTTCTTTTCCTCTGACTACATAATCTTTATCAATAGCAAAAAGCTCTTTAGCGCGTATAGCATTTTCCAATCTGTGCACAGTATTTAAATCTATATCCTGCCAAGGATCAAAACCCAATAATGAAACTATTTTGTCTTCTCCTTCCTCTAAAAATTTTATCGTCCTCCTTTTTTCATCAATTTCATAATCAGAATCCTTTTTAAGTTGCGAGGCTACTATAGAAAATTTGTAATAATTATCCGGCTCTAATGCTGCTTGACCAGAAATTATTAATGGAGTTCTCGCTTCATCTATTAAAATCGAATCAACCTCATCAATAATAGCAAAATTAAAATTAAGCCTTAACTGATCTTGAGTGGAGAAAACCATGTTGTTCTTTAAATAATCGAAACCAAACTCATTATTCGTCCCGTATGTTATGTCAGCATTATAAGCATCTTGCCTGGAACATGGTTTTAAAAAATCAGCAACTATATGAAAGGATCCTAATTCATCTCTTTGTTTATCTTCCTGTTCTGATTTTTTAAACTCTGAATCATAAATAAAAGATTGTTCATGATTAATGCAAGCTACACTCAATCCTAAAGAATCATATACTTGCCCCATCCATACAGTATCTCTTCTTGAGAGATAATCATTTACTGTTACAACATGAACTCCCTTCCCTTTTAAGGCATTTAAATAAACTGCGAAAGTTGATGTAAGAGTTTTCCCTTCCCCAGTTTTCATTTCAACTATATTACCGTCATGTAAAGCGATTCCTCCAATCATCTGACAATCAAAAGCCCTCTGTCCAAGATTCCTCTTAGCAGCTTCTCTGACGGTTGCGAAAGCATCACACAAAATATCGTCTAAATCCTTTCCTGACTCTAATTCTTTCTTAAAGAAAGCTGTTTTTTCTTTTAAATCAGAATTACTCAAAGATTCGTATTCTTTCTCTTTTTCATTTATTATCTGAATCCTTTCTTTCGCCTTGTCTAAATATTTAATATTCGGGTCTTTAAAAATTTTTCCTAATATTGACATATAAAAAGTATATAGCAGAAAATTAAAAATAAAAAAAGCCCGGGAGTCAATATTCCCCAGGCTTTACCAAAAAGAAAAAATCACTGTTTAGCTCTCTTTATTTCTATAATTTTCGATTTTTTAGGCTTGAAAGAATCTCTTAAGCAATTTATGGCTTTGCGCGGATCAGTATGAGCTCCGCATGTAAAAGCATCAACTGCTATATATTCCCTCTCTGGCCATGTATGTATAGAAATGTGCGACTCTGCTAATATCGCCACTCCTGTTATTCCTTGAGGATCAAATTTATATATATTGATATCCAAAAGATGACTTCCCGATTCTTCTGCGCTCTTTTTAAGGATTTCTTCTATTTCTTTTTCATCATCAATAGATTCTACTCCCCAAAAATCTGCAATTATATGAGTTCCAACTTCAGCTGGCTTATTTTTTCTCTTGAAAAAACCTATATGCATCTCATTACTATTATTTTAAGAATCCATAAATAAGTTTTTTTATGAAGACAACCCCGCTCAATAGCAGGGGTTGTCTTATATTACTTAACAAAGATTTTTATTTCTTCTTTTTCTTTGCTGTCTTCTTTGTCTTTTTCTTTGCTGCTTTCTTTGCTTTCTTTTTTACTGGCATATTTTCTAAGTTTTATTTTTATCAAATAGCCGACCGCACTACTTGATATATATTGATAAAGAAATTGTAAAAAATTTTTAAAAAAACATTTATCAATTTCTTATCTTCATTTTACTTCATAAAAGAAATTAGTGTCAATACATAAAATTAAAAAACTGTGGAAAAGTTTTAAAAAATAAAAAAATTTTCTTCTCAGAAAAATTTTTTTTAAATAAAATAATATTTTAAAAAAATAAAAATTAAACAATTTCTATTTCTTCCTGTAATTCAACATTAAATTTATCTTTTACATCTTTTTTTATTTTGTTAATCAACAACTTGATATCATTAGCAGTCGCATTTCCTTGATTAAGGATAAAATTGCCATGCAATTCGGAAACAACAGCGTCTCCGATTCCAAATCCTTTCAATCCAGCTTTATCAATTAATTCTCCAGCAGAAGAACCATTAGGATTTTTAAATACTGATCCAGCACTTGGCATATTATATGGCTGACTCTTCAATCTTTTTTCGATTATCTTCCTTGAATCTTTTTCTATTTTTTCCTTATCGCCTTCTAACAATTCCAATTTGCATGAAATTATCAAAAAAAATTTTTCTTTTTTAAAAAGGCTCGATCTATATTCAAATCTGCAATCTTCTTTTAAAAATATTTTTTCTTCTAAATCTCTTAAATCAATAACCTTAACGCTTTTTAAAAAATTTGATATACATTCTTTTTCTGAGATTCCAGAATTATTCGCCACCGCCCCTCCGATTGTCCCTGGAATCAAATTGCCCCATTCCATTCCAGACAAATTATTCTCTTTTGCAAAAAAAACAAGTTCTGACAACAATGTCCCGCTTTCCACTTCTATTATATTGTCTGTCTTTTTTATCCCTTTATTTTCCATCTTTATCACTAATCCATCAAAACCCTCATCTGGGAATAAAATATTGCTCCCTCCGCCTAAAATAAAAATTTTAAAGTTATTCTCTTTTGAAAAGAGCAATGCTTCCTTTATTTCCTGATTATTCTTAGCAATACAAAAAAACCTGGCTGGTCCGCCTATTTTATATGTCGAATAGTCTTTTAATAGAATATCTCTCTTAATATCCATGATTGCCTATATATTAAAAAGGGGTCAAGGTTTTGGCTAAAACTCCTATAAACTCTAAATTAAGTGAGCGCCTTCCCTTGACCCAAAGATATTATAACATTTGATTATAAAAAACAACAGACCCTGCTCGAAAGGGTCCGTTGTCATTTAGAGTTTATATACTGGTTTTAACCAGCGTTCACTTTGTAACTATAATATTAGCAAATTATTTTAATTTTGTCAAGAGCAGCCAACATCATCATGTTTTTTTATATATAAAACTATAATTAAAAACTCTCTTTTAAAAAGAGAGTTTTTAGCTTTAAACAAATTAAAAATTTATAGCAATAGCCGTCATATCATCAAATTCGGTCTGACTGATAGAATACTTGGACCTTTCGGAATTTATCTTTCTTACGATAGTGCATAAATCTTTTTTTTCTAAATTAGAATATTCTTTAACAATTAAAAAGGGGCATAAGCAATCACCGGGTTCCTTCTGCGGAAACATAAAACCATTAGTGAATAATAGTATTGTTTCAACTCCATTCAAGCCTTCCTTTCCTTGTTCGATGAAATATCTATAATTTGATACACCATCAATTCCTTGGAAATTATTGGGCTGACCGACAGGTTCTCCTAAAATTTTATATGATCTGTCTGAAAAAATGACTGCGATATAGCTTCTCCCAATCTTAATCCAATCAAAATATAGCCCATCTTTCCCCTTTTTTAACTTTATCGCCGAACAAGTCGTTTTCCATAATTCCTCTGTATTCTCAAAATCTATTTTATCATTAAGAATTTTAGCTGCATTGAATTGAGACATCTTTTCCAAGATAGCCTTATTCGTATCTTCTGCCATCATAATTAATTCTTTTCCTTCTTGGCAAAAAATATGCGCTGCAGATTCGGAGGCATATCTTCCTCCTGTCCAATAATAATTTTGAGTTATTTCCATCGCTACTACTTTTTTTCCAGATCCCCCATCAAAAACTCCGAATACATGTTCTTTAGTACCCATCAGATATGCGTCTTCAAAATAAGAATTCGATCCCCATTGGCTTATAATTTGGCATTTAACGGTTACGTCTTCAAATCCATGAAGAAAATTAAGATTTTTAAAGGTCTTAAATATCTCAGACATCTTTTGTCCTCCTTTCCAAGACTGACTGTAATATTATATATTTCCAATAAAAAATCAACGTTCAAGATAAAAAATTCTTTTATCAACAGAGAATCTCTCTATTGCATATCGCAATGTAGTCCTTGGCATAGTCTTGCAGTATTTTAATAAGAATCCTTCTTCTGTTTTTAAATCTCTTTTTCCTATTTCTCTTAACATCCAACCTACTGCTTTATTGATCAAATCATGTTCATCATTTAAAAGGATTCTTGAAATCTTTAAAGCATCTTTAAAATCATTTTCTCTAATAAAAGAAAAAGTGGAAAGAATAGCTACTCTTCTCCTCCATAAATTGTCAGAATCAGCCAATTTATACAAAACTCCTCTATCTTTGTCTTTTAGATATTCTCCAATAATATTAGGAGCGCTCAAATCAACCAAATCCCAATTATTTATCCTTTCGATATTCTTTAAATAAAATTTATAAATTTTATCTCTTTCTTTATTTTCAGCTTTCTGAAATTTGTAGACGAGAATAAAAACAGCTGTAAGTCTAAACTCATGAATATCTGAATTAAGAAGTTCTATCAAATCATCAATCTCTATCTGCTTATAATATTCCTTTGCTACTTGGCGCTGCAATGGAACGATTATCCCTAAAAATTTATCGCCCTCGCCATATTGCCCTTTTTGAGTCTTAAAAAAACGCTGCAATATTTCAGCTTTATCTTTATTCTTTAATTTCTTTAATGATTCTTCTATTTTTCCTATCATAGTTATATTATAAATGATATTAAAAAAATCCGCAGTGCGGATTTTTTTAATCTTCTGATTCTCTAATAAATTTAGAGCGCATTCCTTCATTCAAAATCTGTTTCCTCAATCTGATGCTTTGAGGCGTAATTTCTAAATATTCATCTTCTGCCATTATTTCCATTCCTTTTTCAATATCTAATTGAATCGGTTTATCTAAAATCAATTGTTTGTCTGCATCGGAATCTCTAAAATTAGTGAGATGTTTTCCTCTCACTGGATTCACAACCATCTCTCTTCCATTAGAAGTGCTACCTACAACCATTCCCTCATAAATTTCATCTCCTGGCTTAACATACAAGATCCCTCTTTCTTGAAGATTAAATAAAGAATACCCCATTGCCTTTCCAGAAATCATAGAAACCATAGATCCATGTTCTCTTTTTTCTATTTTACCGGCGTGTTCTTTGAATCCTGTGAATCTTGAGCATAATATTCCCTCCCCATGGGTATCCATAATAAATTCTCCATGATATCCAAGCAATCCTCTGGTTGGTATCTCAAAAACCATTCTTATATGATTGCCTTCGTGTTTCATATCATTCATCACGCCTTTTCTTTTAGCCATCTTCTCAATAATTATTCCATTGAATTCTTCGGGAGTATCTATAATAGCCTCTTCATAAGGCTCTAATTTTTTTCCGTCTACTTCTTTTATAATAACCTGCGGTTGAGAAACCTGAAGTTCGTATCCTTCTCTCCTCATATTTTCCAAAAGAATAGCGATATGCATTTCTCCTCTGCCAAAAACTTTATAAAAATCATTATTCGAAAAATCGACTTTCAATCCAACGTTGACCTGAAGTTCTTTTTCTAATCTTTCCCTTATCTGCCTATTAGTAACAAATTTTCCCTCTTTTCCAGAAAAAGGAGAATTATTGACCAAAAAATTCATAGAAATAGTCGGTTCATCTACTGTAATCGCTGGCAAAACTTCTTGATTTTCGTTTATACAAATAGTCTCGCCTATATCGATATCAGGTATCCCGGCAATCATAACAATATCGCCAGCTTGAGCCTCTGGCACTTCAATTTTTTTAAATCCCTCAAATGTAAAAATCTTAGTTATGTTTCCAGTTCTGGTTTGACCATTAGAATTCTTCACAAAAATTTTGCTTCCAACTTTTACTATTCCTTCATAAACTCTCCCCACTGCCAAACGTCCTAAAAAATTATCATATCCCAAATTAAAAGGCTGCATTCTAAAAGGAAGACTTGTATCATTCTGCGCGGGAGCAACTTTCTCTAAAATCAAATCTAACAAAGGAGTCAAATCTTTTGACTCATCTGTTAATTTATTCTTTGCAACTCCTTCTCTTCCGATTGCATAAATAACAGGAAAATCCAATTGTCCATCATTAGCTCCAAGATCCAAGAATAATTCAAAAACTTCTTCTTGAGCTTGATTCGGTCTTGCAGCTTGCTTATCAATTTTATTGATAACAACTATTGGTTTTAATCCTAATTGCAAAGATTTCTTCAAAACAAATTTAGTTTGAGGCATCGGACCTTCTTGAGCATCAACAATTAAGAGAACATTATCTATTGAGCGCAAAACCCTTTCCACTTCAGAACCGAAATCAGCGTGCCCTGGAGTATCCACGATGTTTATTTTTGTTCCTTTATAAAAAACTGAAGCGTTCTTAGAATAAATAGTAATACCCCTTTCTCTTTCCAAAGGGTTTGAATCCATACTCGCATTCTCATCGCTTACAGCTTTTGTTTGGCGCATAATAGCATCAGTCAATGCAGTTTTTCCATGATCAACGTGAGCTATAATGGCTATATTTCTAATTTCCATAATATCTTTAAATAAAAAATGCCCTATCAGGCAAATCTGTCTATAAATATTATACACTATAATTCAAATAAAATCAACTATTAAACAAAAAACCATAGATAATTAAATTCTATGGTTTTTTATAAATAATTAATATCTCAAAAAACCCACTGCATCTTGATAATCATCAAGTCTAAATCCTTTGAGTTTATCTCCTTCTTCTTTAAGCAATTGCGCCAAAGAAGATAATCCTTCTAATGTTTTTTTAAAAATTTCTATATCCATTTCTAAATCGAATTTTAAACTCCAAATTCTTAATCCAGGTTTATCACATATTTCATTATCCCAATCGCAAGGATTACCTATGCAATTCTTAATTTCTTTTATTATAGGAATATCTTGATCTTGAATTTCATTAAATCTCTTTCTGTAGCAATCTTTCACTATGTCCTCTATATTATCAATCGCCAATACTGAAGCTATAGTCCAAAACCAATTTTCGGAAAGAAAATAAAAAATAAAGTCTGGACTAGTTACTTTAAAGTCCTTTTTATCATTTAGTTGATGAAGAGAGAAAACTGGGAAAATTACCTCAAAAGAATTAGATTTAGTACCCTGCAATTTATGCTTTCCTATTAACTCAATATGCTCTGTCGAACAAAAATCAGGAGGAGGAACTATTATATCGCTATGCTTTCTAATATCTTGTTGCGCGGGAATACAATTACTTTCCGTATTGACTTTTTCTATCTGCTCTTCCAAAGCTCTTCTTGCTTCTATATCATTATCACTCATTTATCACCCCCTTTTTCTTTTATTAATTTTTATAAGAACTAATGTTTCAAATAATTGCGTCCTAAGCAATTCATTTTCTTATCAAAGCATCTCTTATTTCAGTCAGCAGCTCTAACTGCTTTTCTTTATCTGTTTTCTCCTTTTTCTCTTCTGTTCTCCTTATTATATTCCTTGTTTTAATAAGAAAAAATATCGCAAAAGCTACTATTAAAAAATCTATCACGGTTTGAATAAAAATTCCATAGTTAATTGATAATTCTCCTACTTGAAATTTCAATCCGGAAAAATTGACTCCACCAATGATAATACCCAAAGGAGGCATAAAAATATCATTAACAAAAGATGTAATAACTTTACCGAATGCTCCGCCAATAATGATACCAACGGCCATATCTAAAACGTTGCCTTTCATCGAGAATTCTTTAAATTCTTCAAGTAATTTTATTTTAGCCATAAAATTTTTTATAAAATTAAAATATTAATCCAACAATTAAAGGAATATAAAACAAAGCAAATATTGTGCTAATAACTACGGCAATTGCCGCTTTCTCAGGATGAGCTTTCAATTCTGTTGCCCAAGTTACTGTATTGGCAGCCAAAGGTACAATAGAAGCCAGTATTAAAATCCCATAAATATCATTATTGTATAAATGCAATAAATTTTTATCAAGGAATATAATCATGCTCATTAATAAAGGCCAGACAGCAAATTTGGCAAAAAATGCCCAAATCATAAATTTCTTATCAATTAAATCTCTATGAGCAGTAGCTAAACCCATTCCTATCATCATCATTCCAACTATAGTATAAACTCCCTTAAATTGGTCTATCGTTGTATTAACAACATCTCCTAAAGGAATCTTTGCCATATTCAAGATTATTCCTGCGCCGAAAGCATAAATAGCTGGAAGTTTTTTCATCCTCTCTAACGATTCTTTTATAGTATTACTTCCTCTTGCTGCCACAAAAAATCCAGTCGTCAATTCATATAAAATCATTCCTAAAGTCGAAAGAACCGCCAAAGGAAAAATTTTTTCTCCAAAAATCATAATTGCTACTGGAATCCCAAAATAGCCAGTATTCCCAGATCCAGCAGACAGGCCCAACAAATTGGCAGTGCTATCTTCTGGAAAAATTCTCTTGCCAAATTTATAAAAAATTATGCAAGTAATGGATGCAACCAGCCAGATTATTATCGGAAGCGACAAATAAGAAAAATTTAATTCTGACCTATAAGTCCCAGCAAAGACAACCACAGGAGCAATGCCATAAATTAAAAATCTCGCAACGCCCTCTCTATTTAATCCAAAATTCCTAGCTGCCACAAACCCCAAAAGAATATAAAAATAAAAAGGGATTAATCTTAAAAATAAATCTAAAAAATCAAACATAATCATTTCAAAACAAATGACGCCCTAACTACTGATATTACTTTTTTTTCAATTGAGCTTGTATCGTAAACTCCATAATCAGAAACATCTGTAGAATTCTTTGCTGTTACTTGGAAAACTCCTTGACTAGCTGACTGAAGGAAGCCTATATCTTTTCCAGTGCTTTTAGCGATTTTTTCAGCTCTTTCCTTGGCATTCTTTGTAGCTTCGCCCAAAAGTTCCAATCTTAAATCACCAAGCTTGTTATAATAATATTCAACTCCCTGTGTCGCGAAAACTAATCCTTTTTCTATAAGCTGATCTCCTGCTTCTTTTGAAATTTCTGTTATTTCCTTTGGCCTATCTGATTCAACAATTATTGTTTGTTGAAGCGAATAGCCAGAAATCCTGTTTCCCGCGCAGTTTTGATTACCGCTTTTATCCCAAATCACATTATTTTGATTTTCGCACAAAACACTGATAGTCGGAGGATTAATGGTAATCTCGGTTTCTTTTATTCCTAATTTCTGAAAATGATCTTCCAAAATAGCAATGTCTGCCTTTAATTGAGCGCTTCCAGCCTTGAGACTATTTGCATCAACATTCCTGGAAATATTCGATATCCATTTAACCGTATCAGACATAACTACTTTTTCCGCAGAGCCTGTAACAGTCAAATTATTCGACAAAGCCTTAACATTATAAAAACTTATTGCAATAAATAATGTTGAAATTATCAAACACGCTCCCAAAACAGCCATCGCTGTTGTTAAACTATTTTTATCCATATATTTTTTTATTTTTTATAATTAACTCATTTTAACAAACAAAAAGCCCTCGGCAAAGAGGGCTTTAAAAGTCACATTTCTGCATTTCCCGGAGTTCTCGGAAAAGGAATTACATCTCTAATATTTTCCATTCCGGTGAGATACATTATCAATCTCTCAAATCCAAGGCCAAATCCGGCGTGAGGAGTTCCTCCATATTTTCTTAAATCCAAATACCAAGAATAGTCAGATTCATTCATGTTCATCTCCTTCATACGGGATAATAATCTATCGTATCTCTCTTCTCTTTGTGATCCGCCAATTATTTCTCCAACTCCAGGAACTAAAAGATCCATGGCTGCAACAGTTTTCCCGTCATCGTTCTGACGCATATAAAATGCCTTAAATTCTTTTGGATAATCAGTTACAAAAACCGGCTTTTTATATATTTCGTCTGTAAGGTATCTTTCATGTTCTGTTTGCAAATCCTTCCCCCATTCAGGATTGTATTCAAATTTCTTTCCAGAATCCTGCAAAATTTTTATCGCTTCGGTATAAGTTATATGCTCAAATTCAGAATCAAGAATATTTTGCAATCTTGGAATTAAATCTTTATCGATAAATTTAGAAAAAAATTCCATCTCTAAAGTGGCATTCTCTAAAATATACTTAATGATGTATTTTATCAATTCCTGAGCTAAAGCCATGTCTTCTTTTAAAGTTGCAAAAGCGATTTCTGGTTCTACCATCCAAAATTCCGCGGCATGCCTTTTTGTGTTTGAATTTTCTGCCCTAAAAGTCGGACCAAAAGTATAAACCTTGGAAAATGCCATTGCAAAACTCTCAGCTTCCAATTGCCCACTTACAGTTAAACCTGTTTCTTTTCCAAAAAAATCTTTTGAATAATCGATCTTGCCATCTTGTTTTGGAATGTTGTTCAAATCCATAGCAGTAACATGAAACATCTCTCCAGCTCCTTCGCAATCGCTTCCAGTAATAATTGGAGTATGCACATAAACAAAATCTCTTTCCGCAAAAAATTTATGAATGGCCTGAGCAGCTAATGACCTCACTTTAAATACTGCCGAAAATGTATTTGATCTTGGCCTTAAATGAGAAATTGTTCTTAAATACTCAAAACTATGGCCTTTCTTCTGCAAAGGATATTCAGGATCCGATTCTCCGATTATTTCGATTTCCTCAGCCTTAAGTTCAAATTCTTGTCCAGCTCCCAATGATTTCACCAACAATCCTTTAACGCAAATCGATGTGCCTATTGGCAATTTCTCTATTTCTAAAAAATTTTCTAATATATTCTCAAAGACAATTTGAATTCCTTTAAATACCGTCCCATCGTTTAATTCTATAAAGCCAATTCCTTTTGACGATCTAATATTTTTTATCCATCCGCAAACAGCCAATTTTCCATCCAATAGGCTTTTATAATCACTTATTATCTTTTTTATCTCTATTTTATCCATATTGTCTTATGGGAAAATTATAGGCTAACAAAATGATTTTTACAAGAAAAAAAGCTGGCTAATGCCAGCTTTTTTATCAGATACATTCTCCTTTTATCCAATATTTAATTCCATTAGAACAAGCTCCGCATCCGTTGCCATATATCTTATTGTCATCTCCGCATACTGGATCATATTGCATCGTGCAAATTTTAGCTTCGTTTTCTTTAGCAGTGCAGAAATGCTTTTCTTTCAAAACTCCTTTTTGCATGACAAAAAATTTTGTTGCTAATTGAGTTGGAGGATTGCCCATCGGCTCAGAAATTCCATGTTCAAGATAATCGACAACAATCATATCGTCTCTTGTCGCCAAACTTTTTACATCAATCCTATCCCCTAAAAATATAGTATTTGCGCCTAAATATTTTTCTTTTCCGTTAAAATCATTGCTGAGCGCTGCTGCAATATAATAAAATACTCCGCTTCCTTGAGAATTATCAACCAAAATCAAAATTGCATCTTTTCTGCCATCTTTATCCAAATCCTGAAAAACTGGATTGCCGGATACGGATATGTTTGACTTCCCCACTGTATCTTGTTTTTCAGCTTTTCCGTCTATTAAAGTAATTTTTTGCCCATTAAAATCGTAAACAGCATTTAAAGGATCTATTCCTACATATTTTTCTTCTTGATTGGAATCTTTTTTCTCTTCTTGAACATTTGCTGGAATATTTACGCGCTCAGGCTTAATTTGAGGCTTGAATTCAAAAAAATACCAAGCAAGAAATAATAGAATCAAAGCTGAACTGATGATTATTATTTTTTTCATATTTATTTTTTTAAATTATTTTTTATTTGTTCGTACCAATTATCATCAATTCCCATTTCTGCGCAAAATTCTTTTTCTTGGCAGGAAATTGAGCTACATTCAGGGCAAGGCGGGCAGACAACGCATGATTCTGGACAATTATCCAAATTAAAAGAAGAACATGCTGGCCCTCCAACTTCAGGAATTTCTTTATTCCCATAATTTTTATTAAAAAAATAAATAGTCAACGCAACAATAATTATCAATATTAAAATCAATATATCTCTTTTCTTCATATATCTTAATTATACATCGCAAAAGAAAAAAATAAAAAGCGGATATTATTCATCCGCTTTTTTATTATTTACTTGATCAAATTTATTCATAGCTTTTCTAATATCATCACCGAACATCCGCCAATCGCGTGAAATACATTCTTCATCAGATCCAAACCAATGCGCATACCTGTTTGAATAGAAAGGATATAGTCCAGAACTAAAAACTATTCCAATCCCTTCTCCTAAATATGCCATCCCTTTTGCAAAAGCTAAAAAGATTCTTTTAATCACTTCTCACCTCCAATTGTAAAAAATACTTAATTTGTTTACAAAAATTATCAAAATTTTTTAATATAAATCTTCTACCCAACAAAAATTGCTTTTTTATCAATCATTTCTATCAATTTTACTATCTTTTCCTCATTAATATCATTCAGAGAATATATCTTTATATGTCTGGCTGTTTTTCCGCTTCCTTCAAATAATTTAACTTCTTCTTTGCTTAAACCGGTAATGGCAAAACCCATATGCACTCGTCCTTTCAAAGCGACTAAATAAAATTTTCCTCCGCCATACGAAGCTACGCCCCATTCCATTTTTTCTTCCTGATTTTTAATATTTTTTAGAATAATCTTTCTTAGTTTTTCCAAAATCTCTTTTTGCGGAGATTTTTGTTCTTTGATATATTGCTCCACTGTGGCCTTCATAAATTTTAAAATAAGTTTTCAATGGGAAATTGTAAAAAGATGTTGCAAGTTTGAATAAATTATTGTCTACCGTAGCTTTAGCGAAGGATTGCGGTGTGTATTGGACGAAGTTCGAATGTATTTCGGCCAAAATCCGCAGGATTTTGGCGGAGAGGCAGGGTATCCTACGCCTTATGCTTCGGACTACCTTTTCTTCCACTTCCAAAATCATTCTCTAAAGCTACTGAAACAAGTCTTTTATAGGCAAATGATTTTCCAGATCCATTCTTTAAATATTGTTCAAAATCTCTCGCTTGTTTTTCTGTTTCAAAAGCTCCGTACCATACAAGTTTCCAAGGCATATGTGGTTTTGTAGATCGTACTTTCCCATCATTATGTAATCTAAATCTGATCTTTAAATCATTCGTTGAGCCAAAATAAAATATGTGAGATTTTGAACTTAATAAAATATATGCATAGTGCATAAAATTCTTGCCTGCAATTCCGTAGCTTTAGCGAAGGATTGCGGTGGCGATTGCCGGAACTTTGAACCAAAATGTGGCTTAACATTCAGCTATCTCGATAAAATAATACCGAAATTACGAGCCATGCACAAAGGGCATCCGGAGTGGTTCGAGGTGCCCCAACCTAAGTCAAACAGAGGCAAAAATCAAGTGGACTACTCAATCCTTTAATGCGACGTCTAAACTCGATCGGAAACTTGCCACTTTTCCTTCTCGGATGCTTTGGAAAAAAGCATTGAAATCAGATGGCGTTAGAAAATTAAATTTGTACGCCAATTTCTCTCCATTTTTCTTAAGGTGAGAGTTAATCCGCTCAAAATGAGCGAGCGCATATTCATTTTTCTTTTTGTTTTCAACCGACGGCTCGCTAATTTCGTCATCGTCCTTAATTTCCACCACCAAAATCAAGCCGTCGGTTTTGATGAAAAAGTCGGGACTGAATTTGCCGCGCTTCGGATGTTCGCCTTTCTTCCAAAAGTAATCAATCTCGTAAAAACTCATCGGCGTTGATTTTATCCACGCGGCAATATGCGCCGCATTCTCGGCCTTCGTTAGTTCTTTCACAAATCTGCGCTCGTTGTCATGATCCGCGACAACTGCGTTGAGCGGCGACTTGAAATCGTAATGATTGGCTACTTTCGCGCACTTAAACCCCGCGCCTTCCTCAATCGCTTCCTCGTAAAATTCCTTATATTCGTCCGGCATATTTTCCTTTGTCTTGCTCGTGTAGAAAAGCGTCTTGCCGTTTTTCAAATCGGACGCGCTTGCGCTCTCTTGCGGTCGCTCGGTTGTTGCTACCGGATAGTAATTTGTCGGCTCAAAATCATATCGCACGACTTGCGCCGCTTTTCTTTGAAGCGTACCGAGCGACTGTAAAAATTTCTGCCGCATACTTTCGGTAATAACTTTATTTCCGGTTTCTTTCAGCGATTTTTTGACAATTTCCTCAAGTTTTTCAACTGGAAACTGCTTTGTGTAAAACTTGCGGTCGTCGTCGTCCGGCAAATCCTCAAATCGCTGAAACATCACTTCGGCAACCTCACGCGGCGAATAAGTTTTGTGCTTGATTTTCGTTTTCCATTGTCTTCGTTCGCCGGTGTCCGCTTCCTCAAATTCAACCGTCATTTCTTCTTCCGGCAATTCCGTGGACAAATCAACATATCCTTTTTTGAAAAGCTGATATGGCTTTTCTTGCTTGTATGTCTCGGTGCGCGGCTTCGGGTCATATTCAATATTCAGCAATTCAAAATTAAATTCGGACGAGGCAACCGGAAATGTCGGTATACGTTTTTCAAACTCCAAAACTTCATGGACAAGCTGGCGAATATCGTCCGCCCAGCGATCGTGATTGAAAACTGTAACCTCCGGTTGCGGGCCTTTCCAGCCGTCCGGAACGCGCAAGCCGCGCCCGAGCACCTGTGCGATGAGCAACTTGCTTTCAAACGCTCGCTTTTCGTGGGGGACAATTTGAAAAACGCGCTTTACATCCCAACCTTCGTTGAGCATTGAAACGGACAAAATCCATTCAACCTTGCTCGTCGCGTTATTTACGCTTGCGAGGCGCGGCAAATCTGGCGCGTCACTGTGAATAACAAGTACTTGCTCGTCAATCTGCTCTCGGCTTTTGCCTGTTTGCTCTTTCAAAAATGCTTTGAATTTTTCGGCGACATCTTTGCAGCCGCGAATATCTTTTGTAACTACAATCGTGAGCGGTCGGAGTTTGTACGCTTTCAGCTTGCGCCGGATTTCTTCGTGGCGATTTAGCACTAACTGCCACTTTTCTTCTTCCGGTTGTCTCGTCCGCGGCATTTCGGCGACATATTGCACCTTCTTCACAAATTTTTCTTCCATTGCTTGTCGCAGAGAATAGCGGTATATCACATCAGAAAAATATTCGTTTCCGAGATAGCAAGTTCCGGAAACGCCGACGATATAGCGAAATCCGTAATCAGGATCGGTCAAAAATTCCTTCCATTTTTTTGCCTTGCTCGCCACTTCGTTTGCGACATGGTGCGCCTCGTCGTTCAAAATAAGCGTCCGCTCGCCCTTGCCCTGCAAGCTGTCGCGGATTGACGAGCGCACATGAGCGAGAATGGCGTGATAGTTTTCTATGCAAATACTGCCCGAAACGATGCTCTCGCTCGCGTTTATTACGCGCGGCGCATTCACTGCGGCGGTAGCGGGCAAAAGGTCGCGCAAATCGGCGTTTCCGGCCAATAGCTCAAACTTTTCTAGCAAGCCGGTTTCAATCGTCGTAGACGGACAAAGCACCAAAACTCTATCAACCACACCTTCGGCAAGCATAATCGCCGCAATGCCATACATCACATAGCTTTTGCCTGTGCCTGTCGCCAAATCAAGCGAGGCGGCGAGTTGGTCCGGAAATTGCAGATGTCGTTCCATATTGCTTACCGAGCCGTACTTATCGCGTAAAACTTCGTTATGCTCAAAATTCTTTGTTGCCAAATCGCGCAAATTCCGATACTCGCCGCCAAGCAAATAGCGTAAAGCCGCGCGTATCGCTTCTTTTTGATATTCGCGATTTTCGCAAAGCTCATCAATAAACGCCTCATACTTGATTTCGTCCCACTTGCGGCGATCAACCGAGGTGCTGACTTCAAGCACAAGGTCTTCATTATGAAATCGTTTTGATCAATAAGAACGATCTTAAGCGAGTCATTGTCGAAGCGGAATGGGGCGATGAGTTTATCTATAAGTATGATCCTACAAAACATTTAGCCAACATCACAACCGTTTTTGAAGGATTGATTGGAGGTACTATAAATACCGTAAAGAACCGCTTAGCAAAGGATGCCGTAGCCAAGCTTCTTGAAAATTATTTTTATCTTGATTTCAAAATTTTCTACAAAAATGATTCTCTCGATAAAATGTCGCCTGGTAAAAAGGGGTTAGTGTTACTTCAATTGCTTATCAATTTGAGCGATGGAGAATGGCCAATCCTGCTTGATCAGCCAGAGGACGATCTCGATAATCGATCAGTCTACGATGATCTGGTGGCATTTCTAAAAAATAAAAAATTGCAAAGACAAATAATTATCGTCACGCATAACCCCAACCTTGTTGTTGGTGCCGATGCTGAAGAGACTGTTGTCTCAAATCAATCCGGACAAGAAGTCGGGCGTGATAACAAAAAATTCCGCTTCGAGTATATATCAAGTGCCTTAGAAAATACATTTGAGTTAGATCCTGCTCAAGAGTCGGCAATTTTATATAGAAAAGGTATCAGACAGCATGTATGTGAAATTCTTGAGGGTGGACAAGAAGCATTCCAAAAACGAGAGCAGAAATACAGCTTTCCAAATAAATAAAAACGGGGTGGCAGGGCAAACAAGTGGCAAAAAAGAGGCTTTCAGGCCTCTTTTTAATTATTCTATACAGCAGTCAATCGCTTTTTTAACCAATACACCGAGCTTCCCCATGAATCCTTTCTTTTCCTCGTCCTGCTTGTTTAAGGCGTTTTCGTCAATTTTCTTGATATCACCGACATTTAATAACTTCATATTTAACCCCCAAAACAGTGAATAGAGATTGTAGGCTTTGCCAAATAAATCGTACGCTTCCTCTTTTCTATCCATGCCGAGCTGTTTTGTACCGACTTCCATAAGGCGATAGCTGGCGGCTAACAGGTGTTTAGAAATACACCAAACTTCACCCTCATATTCTTTAATTATCTTTTTTAGCAATTCCTTTCTCATCTCTCGTACATCCTTGATCATGTCGTAGTATTCGGTTTTGCCGAGCTTGGCTCCGGTGAAAAAGAAGTGTTCCTCAATAGAGACCAGATTCATAATAGCGATACTCAAATCCTGATCCGAAGACAAGTCCATCTTGTCCTGCTTTTTCATCTGATCTACCTTTTCTATAAATTCGTTTAAATTTTTTATTGGTTGTTCTTTGCTCATATTTTTAAATAATTATTTTGTTAAAAGATAAAATATTATACTCATGATAATAAGCGGGCTGATAGGCATGACGACTTTTTGAAATGGGAAATAAGCATGTCCGCCGTTTTTCTCTTTTAGGTGATAATACCAACTTGCCCCGAACCAAAAAGCGATACTGCCAACCAAAACCCCGATGACCAATTTATCTAAACCACAGGCACAGATAGTATTTAAAGGATTGCCAATTATGCCCATAAAATAAAGCGGAACAACAATCAAAAGATAATAACCAACAATTGTCGCCAGCATTCTTCCTCTGAAGTGGATATTTTTCTTGTCAAACCATGAGACAGTCCAAGTGATCATGGACACCGTCAATCCGCCGATCCACAGGCCTGTTATAGAATCATCTATACCAATCCAGCGCGAAAAACCGACACCGGCTCCCACGGCAACAGTGCATATCGGACAAACCGCCAAGGCTTGTTTAGTCATTAAAAGATTTAATCCGAATATTGATAACACAAAGATAAATATTTTTTTCATATTATTGAATATTCGTTTTTAATTTAAAAAACTCGATTATGTCATGATCGCCCACGTGACATTTTGAGCCGTCCCATAAAAACGGCACACCGATGGAATCGGTTGGCATTCCACAAGATTCAGCCTTTTCGACCAGCTCTGCTGAATTTTGTTTATTATAATAAACTTCTTTTTTGGCAAATGATACTATGGATTCGATATTGTTTTCCGTGACATATTTTTCCACGATCTCGCAGTGAGGGCATCCGTCACCATAAAAGAGAACAATGCCCTGATCCTCAGTTTTAATATTGTCGGATGATTGAATTGCCGGCTGTTCAGCGTGATTATTATTTTGCACAATAATGATAATTGAAAAAATTGCCACGACTGCAAACAAAACACCCGGAATTATAATTTTATTTTTCATAAGCTATTTTTATTTGATTAATAATATTGAGCGGACAAGCTTCTTTACAATAAACAATCGGGGTTCTTGATAAAATATGTCTTGATCCATCATCGTTCATAACATGAACCGGCCAGAATTCTCCATAATTTGTATTATCCCACGAGGTAATAACGATAGATTCTTGCGGACACTCAAGAATATTGTTAACTTGAACCACTTCTTTCAAATGTAAGCCCTCGTAAATTTTACCCTCATCAAGATCAGAACAGATTTTTTCTTTGTCCAAATCATCTTTAGTGACCGCCTTTTCGGTTTTACTGACAAAAGAATATCCTATTTTTGAAATGAATTCAGTTTGATAATTTTTCTCATGTGGTTTTGGTGGTCTGCCAGCTAAAACATAATCTACTGTTTTGTTGTTTAATAAATCTAAACTTTCCGATGTTGATTGTGTTTTTATTATCTCAAATTCATCTTGATCTAATGTACTTGCCAAGCTCAAAAAAGTCGGGCAAACAGCTATTTTTACTTTTTCTTGATTGGTTTGTTTGGTTGTATCATCTCTCGCTCCGCTGACAGACATTATTAAGCTGGAAACAGCTACTATGCATAAAATTATTATTGAAATTGGCAAATATTTTTTAAGCATAAATTATAAATTCATCAGAAACTTGACCAAGTACTGCAAATAATAAATTCCTGTCAGTATAAAAATTGAGGCCACCCCATACCGAAGCCACTTTTCTATTTTCTGCACAGCTTGGAACGCTTTACCGACCGCTTGCATGCTAAAAGCTATAAGAACGGAAAAGATAATCACCGGCAAGCCTGTGCCTAAGGCAAAAAGAGGAGGCAACAAAAGACCGCCGGTAGATTGAAGAACCAACGGAATTAAGACTCCGAAAAATAATACTCCGCTGTAAGGACAAAAGGCAAAAGCAAACAACATTCCCAAGGCTAAAGATCCAATATACCCCTTATCTGCCAGCCACAATTTTATTTTCTCAGTCGTTTGACTGTTATTTTTCAAATTGATTTTTATAACGCCAAACATTACTAAGCCAATAACTATCAAGACAGGACCCAAAACTTTATCACCCCAACCTTGAAAAATTCGAGAAATTTGAAAAGATGATAAGCCAAAATAAATCAAAGTCGCCAGTAAAGTGTAGCTTATACCTCTACCTAAAGTATAAAAAAGTCCAGACAGGATCGTATGTTTCGGAGTCTTGATGTCTTTAGAGATAAAGGCAACGGCTGTGATATTGGTCGCCAGAGGACAGGGGCTTATAGAGGTAAGCACTCCTAAAAGAAATGCCGACAAAACGGGGATATTGTAATTGTCTATTAAACTGTTTATTAACTCCATCATATTTTTATTGTTTGCCGAGCAGTTTCTTGAGCTTGGACTCAAAATAATTCAAAAACTGCTGTTCATTGGTAACCAGTCGCCACACAGCCGTATCTTCCTCAATATTATCCGATCCGGAACTTATAGCGTTGATATAAAGAGAAGATCCTCTGGCACGGTATTTCATAACCATGTCCCTATTTTCTGGCAATTCACCGTTTACATCCTTAAAAACTATGGTGCCGTTTTTATATTCCTCCGGAAATTTTTCTTTGATTGTTTTGAGAGCATATTCACCAACCGTGATACATGACCAGCATTGTTGGGTAGCATGAAAATGAACAACCTCAATTTTTTCAGCAGTTTGAGATCTTGAAGAATATCCTTGGTTAGCCGTATTATTTTGGCTATTTTGAATGTTAGCAGTCGCATTGGAAGACTTTGGAGATCCGCCAGAACTGGCAATAGCCAAAACTGCCAAAACTACAACGCCGACAGATATTCCAATAATGATTTTTTTGTTCATAATTTTTATTTTACAAAGGCATTAAATAAATACCCGATTATGATTATATTTAAAGTTGTGATTCCAAAAAAATAAATCAGCAATTTAATTTTCATTACTCGTTTCAATATCAACGCTTCGGGGAGCGAGAGCCCGACTACGGCCATCATAAAAGCCATAGCTGTGCCCAGGGGGATACCTTTTTCAACGAGAGATTGCATTATCGGTATTACTCCGACCGCATTGGCATACATTGGAACAGCAACAAGCGTAGCAATTGGAACAGCAAACAAATTTTCGGCTGTTATGTATTTTTCAAAAAACCCAGCCGGAATAAAGCCATGTATCGCCGCCCCGACCGCAATACCTAAAAGCACATAAGGCGTTATTTTTTTAGTCAAATCCAGCCCCTCATGCCAAAACTTTCTGATCAGTACACTGAATTTTTCCTTGCCATTTTGAATATCTATCTTTTTGCTTTTAATATTCCAGACATAATCAGCCACATGTTTTTCCAGTTTTAGCTTGCTCAATATAAAACCACCGATTACGCCCAGTAAAATTGCCGAGATAACATATAGGATTGTCACTTTCCAGCCAAAAAGTCCGGCAAACAAAACGACCGCCACTTGGTTTACCAATGGTGAAGTAATTAAAAAGGATAGTGTCACTCCGAGCGGTATACCAGCTTCCAAAAATCCGATAAATAAAGGGATTGAAGAGCAGGAACAGAAAGGCGTGATTGTTCCAAAGATCGTAGCCAAAAAATAATCCAATCCGTACCATTTCCTTGAAGCGAGAAAATCGCGAAGCTTTTCAATCGGCAAATAATGCCGAATAACCGCCATGAAATAGTTGATGATCAAAAGCAGAATGAGGATTTTCAGGGAATCATAAATAAAAAAATTAACCGCCGTTCCCAGATGAGCTTCCGAGCTTAGATTAAAGACCGAATAACTTAGCCAGTCCGCAAATAATTGTAGTGGGTAAAAAATATCCATAGCTTTTATTAACAATTACCTCCGCAACTGCAGGCAGGTTTATTTTCCGATGTTGTCTCGGTAGTTTCTTTAGTTATTAATTCTTTAATTTTTTCTATATCAGACACTGATCCGGTCATTACCGGTTTGCCATTTATCGCCAAAACCGGACTTTGCATTACGCCCATCTCAATTATTTTTTGAATGTCGGTGATATATTCCACTTCTGTTTTTATCCCTAATTCTTGAACGGCTTGCTTCGTTAGTTCAAAAAGTTTTTTGCAAGTTGGACATCCTGAACCTAAAACTTGAATTTTGTCGCTATTTTTCATACGATTGTAAAAATTTATTTAATAATGAATTATATTTATTAACTTCTTTTTTGTTGATTGAATAATAAACTCTCAAGCCCTCTTTTCGATCCTCCACTAATTTAAAATCTTTCAGGACTTTTAAATGATGCGATGTGAGGTTTTGGGGGATATCAAGGAATTGCCAGATATCGCAGACGCATTTTTCTCCCGATCTCAACATACATAGTATTTTCATTCTGTTTTCCTCGGCTACGACCTTTAGAAATTCAACGGCCTTGCCGAGTTCGGCAGTTGATTCTTTATTGCGACAGCATTTTGGTTTCATATATTTAGTCAAAATTAACTATATCAGTGTATATTGATATAATACACAAAAAATAAATGGCAGTCAACGGCCAATTTTGCTAATTGTTTATTTAATCCCACTGAGTCAGAATAAACCGTTCAAAATTTCAAAGCTGTCTAATACAAGATCTATTGCTGTTGGAAGGAACAAGACAAAGACAATCCCAGTCAGCTTCGTGCCCGACTTGTCACTTCCTTTACGATCATCCATCGGAAGTAATATAACCTCGACCTTTTTCCTTATGCACACTTTTACGGGTTTCTGGCAGTGAGGACATCGGGTTACAAATACAGCTTCGGAATTGAAAACCGCATCACGAAAAATTACTTTTGTGCAATGGGGACAATTGCCGACATTGGATTCATCTCTGTCCATACTGTTTTTATTTGTGGGTTTTTTGAGCCCTGATCATAAATGATTAATAAACGACCAATTAAAAGCTCGGGTTCGACCTCCTCCCCGAACCGTTAAAAGCAATCTAAGTATCCTCGACTGCTACCCATTTCTGTCCCGTCCACATGTGCTTCTTACCGTCTATGATTTTTATCTTTATCCCTCCAATGGACATTTTCTCGGCTAACATCGATCTCATCTCATTTAAGTTATCCACAGTTTTTTTATCTACCACGCAATTCTTTTTATTTAAATCTTTTTCTTTATTCTTGTTAGTCAGTCCAGTGGACCGATGCCACCGGTCTGTATGACCGAACTGCCAGTCAGGCTGACCGATCTGTTTTGAGTTCGGTCTATCTGACCTATCTACTTTTAACAGGTAGTACACATTTGAAAATTTCCGGCGTTTCTTGTTTATCAGTCCAAGCTTGATCATCTGTCGGATACCTCTCTGTACACTGGAAACACTCGAGCCGATTTTGTCAGCAATAAGCTTATGAGATGGAAAACAAAAACCCTCCTGATTGGCGTGTTCAGCGAGACAATTATAAATAGCAATGCCGATCGGTTTGATTTTGCTTCCGTACTCATCGAGAAGTACTTTGCTAATCCAGAACCAATCGCCATTTCTTAAATCTCTTACTTTTATTTTATCGTCCGACATGGCCGTGAATAAAAAGGCGTGACCGACCTACAGATCGCGCCTTATTCCTCCCTTCACGCCTGGCGTCATTGAGGGGAGAGTAAGGTGCTATCTACCATTCTCTGGATTTCGGCAGAGCTCGGTCGATGTTGTCCATTGCTCTGCAAAAGCCACGCCGAATATTCGGGTTCTCTAATTCTCGGATTGTAAAATTACAGAGCAGGCTCTCCCTCCTCGCCAAGAGATCTCTCCGGGTTGGTGGTTTTCGAGTCATCCTCTTCCAGATCTTCTGAATTATTCTTTTGATTAGAATTCTCGTTGTCATACTTTTTAATGTGGTCTAAATGCTCTAACAGCATGAATGCCATGCGTTTAAAGCCAGCATGGACACGCCAAACTTCTTGCTTACTCGGTTCTCGTCCGAGCACCTCGGACAAAGCGTTTTTGGTAAGCTCAATAAGAGCTTCCTCATCTTTTGTTGGTTTGGACATGTGGTTTGGTTCATAAGAGTGACCTCACACTTTTATTGACCCTCACACACCTTTCCATTAAGCGTTTTTGCTTAACTTCTAAGGCAAAAAAATATCCTCAACTTTTACCCCCAACGCTAGGGCAATCCTTTGGGCGGTTTCCAAATTCGGTCTTTTTCGGCCGGTCTCGTATCGACTGATCGCTGTGTTATGTTTAAAGCCGAGAATACGAGCTAACTTGTATTGCGTCAGCCCTTTCTTGATTCTAATATCCCTCAGTCGAATGTTGGTTGGTGTTTTTTTCATAGTTTGATAAATTAGACCTCTATAGTCATATTAAGCAATTTTGCTTAATTCGTCAATTACTGCTCTTGTGGATAAGCATATTTGCTTAATCTTTACATATTTGCTATATTATACTAAGATGTAATCAGGATTATTAATTAAGCAAATAACAAAAATATGTCATTTGGCTCATATCTAAAAAAACAAAGAGAAACGAATCAGTGGACAGCCAAGGATATTGCCGATCGCCTTGGCTTTTCTGCCAGCTATGTCAGCCAGCTTGAGAACGACACCCGGCTCCCTTCGCAGAAGCAGTTGGGTCTTTTGGCAAAGGCTTACGAGACATCGGAGGAGGAAATAAGCAAACAGTGGACCGAAGCAAAAATCCACAAAGTCAGTCTTTCCTCTGATTATAAATTTAATATCAAAGAGGCTGGCGAGAAGCGTGTCGAGGAGATGACTCACAAATTGGAAGCTGGTTTGGAGGAGTTGAAAAAAACAATCACGGCTGACGAGGTTGCTCATTACAAGATGCCACTGTTCAACACGATTCCGGTGGATGATCTTGATCTACACCTCAAACATGCAGAGGAATTTATTTTTATTCCAAAAAATGGAATCGTGCGTGATCACCGTATATTCGGTATCAGAGTTTCTGTTACTCCATTTCCGGAAGCAGGTATAATCACCGGCGACCTGATTATGCTTGATGCGGATATTGAGATTAATGATGGAGACATCGTGGCATTGAATACGCCAGACGGTCTGGTCATGACTTATTATAAAAAGCGTGGTGACTCTTTAGAAATTACAACGAGTCAGGCAGGCATTAAAAAGACCTACCCTATCAAAGGGGTTAAGCCGATAGGT
>JAGOPM010000030.1 GCA_017991975.1 Candidatus Parcubacteria bacterium
AAAATTAAAAATTTATAACATATCTTGAGGAATCGTCTCGCAGATTTTAAAACCCTGGTTCGCCGTATGGCGATTTTAAAATAAAGAGACAGGCGCGCCAAACCTTTTTGCGGTGGCAAAAATAAGCTTGGCGACGTCCGTGGTTCCGAAAGGTATATTATAAATTTTTAATTACTTTTCTAAAAAATAAACTATTTGCATTATATTGTCAACAATAATTATGCTCTAAATCGACAATTTTTAAACCTTGAAGATATTTCAGAGCATATATTTTGAATATAATTAGACGAATAAGGAATTTCCTCTAAAAGCGAAGAGTCTATTGTCTCTTTTTTGGTGGAAAAATTCTGCAAAAAATAATTAACATTATCCCCACCTATCCAATCAGCTATGGCAGGGAAGTCTGACTTATCGAGATCTCTCGGAGTGATAGTCGTCCTGAATTCAAAATCGATATTTGATTCCTTTAAGATATCAACACTCCTCTCAATGTTTGAAATATCGATATTTATTCCACAAATTTTTCCATATTTTTCCTTAGGACCCTTTATATCCATCGCAACATAATCAATTAACTTCTTTTTTATAAGATATTGAAGCATCTCTGGATTACTTCCGTTGGTATCAAGTTTAACCAGATAACCATATTTTTTTATTTTCTCTATAAAATCAGGCAAATCTTTGTGCAGAGTAGGTTCTCCTCCGCAAATAACGATTCCATCAATTAAATTTCTATGTTCTTCTAAAAAATTATCAAAATATTCCTGGCTGATTTTTGGCTGGATTTTTATCTTCTCTTGCAATACTAATTCCCCGGAATAACAAAAATTACATCGAAAATTACATCCGCCTGTGAATACTATCGCACAAATTTTTCCGGGATAATCAATTAAACTGCTTTTTACCAAACCATAAATTTCCATATTACTAATATAATAGCAAAAATAAAAAAATAAATAAAAAAAGGGGATTGGCTCCCCTCTTTTAAAATCATTTTGAAACATTTTGCTTATCTGGTTTGAAAAGCTTCCTATCTTTGAATTCTTGCTGTTTCCCTGTATTCCATTGAGAAACAGGTCTTAAATACCCTACAACCCTAGAATAAACTTCGCATGGCTGTTGAATTACGCAATGCGGGCAAGTTTCATGCTCTCCTACCAAATATCCATGCACAGGACAAATAGAAAAAGTCGGAGTGATGCTGATATATGGAAGGCTGAATTTGGTAAATATCTTTTTCACCAGATTTTTTACGCTGGAGATATCGCTTAATCTTTCGCCTGTATAAATATGAAGAACTGTCCCTCCTGTGTATTTGCATTGAATATCATCTTGCAATTTTAGAACCTCAAAAACATCATCTGTATAATTCACAGGCAAAAGAGAACTGTTTGTATAATAAGGAACCTTTTGCGTTCCAGCAGTAATAATTTCTGGATATTCTTTCTTGTCTTTTTGCGCAAATCTATAGGCTGTGCTTTCAGCTGGAGTAGCTTCTAAATTATAAATATGACCGGTTTCTGCCTGATATTCTATCAGTACTTGGCGCATATAATCCAAAATTTCCAATGCAAATTTTCTTCCTCTCGGAGTACCGATATCATCGCCTATAAAATTCAATAATGCTTCATTGGCTCCTGATAAACCTATTGTCGAGAAATGATTAGCGAAATAAGATCCTTTGCCTTTCTTAACTCCGGATAAATAATATTTTGAATAAGGATATAATCCTTTTTCTATGAAATTCTCAAGAATTTTTCTTTTTATTTCCAAACTAGTTTTGCCTAAATCCATTACTCTACGCAAATTCTTGAAAAATTCATTTTTAGTTTTTGAGATATGGCCGATTTTAGGAAGATTAATAGTTACAACTCCAATGGACCCTGTTAGAGCTCCTGCTCCAAACAATCCTCCACCCCCTCTATTATTCAATTCTTTCAAATTAAGCCTTAATCTGCAGCACATTGATCTCACATCACTTGGATCCATCTCTGAATTTATATAATTAGCAAAATAATTTATTCCATATTTTGCAGTCGCCTCCCACATCAAATCCAAATCAGGATCATCCCAAGCGAAATCCTTAGTGATGTTTATTGTTGGAATTGGAAAAGTAAAAGGTCTTCCATTTTTATCTCCTTCAAGCATGCAAGCATACAAGGCTTTATCAAACATTCTCATTTCTTCAACAAATTCGCCATAAGTTTCTTTTTGAGGTTGACCTCCTATAATCACAGGTTCGCTGGCAAAAGCTTTTGATGGCTTAAAATCTAAAGTAATATTCGAAAAAGGAGTCTGGAAACCAACTCTTGTTGGAACCGCCATATTAAAAAGAAATTCCTGAAGCGCTTGTTTAACTTGAGGATAACTCATTCCATCATATCTGATAAAAGGAGCTAACAATGTATCAAAATTCGAGAATGCAACAGCGCCAGCGCATTCTCCCTGCATAGTATATAAAAAATTAACTATCTGCCCCAAAGCTGATCTCAAATGTTTAGGAGGCTTTGATTCAACTTTTCCGTTCACCCCTCCAAAACCTTTCAAAAGAAAATCATAAAGATCCCATCCCATGCAATATGGTCCAAGAGTATCAAGATTATGAATATGAAAATCAACATTCTGATTAGCTTCTCTTATTTCTTTTGGATAAACTTTTTCCAACCAATATCTTTTCATCACATGCGTTGCAACATAATGATTCAATCCTTGGAGAGAATAAGCCATATTAGCATTTTCTTTAACCTCCCAATCAAGTTTTTCCAGATACTCATCAACAAAGTCCACCGAATTGCCTTGAGCTTTTGAGAATTCCCTCATTTGCCTCCTTTGTTCGCGATAAAGAATATAGGCTTTGGCGATATCAGTTAAATCTTCCAACATCAAAACTTCTTCTATCACATCTTGGATTTGCTCTACTTCAGGAACTTCGTCTTTTTTAAATCTTCTTTTCAAAAGATCATAAACTTTGTCAGAAATTTTTCCAGCTAACTGCATATCTTGTTTTCCGATTGCAGAAAAAGCCTTCTCAATTGCATTAGTAATCTTTTCTTGACTGAATTCTACAACTACTCCGTCTCTCTTTTTTATTTTTTCAATTTTTTGAACCATAATTCTTTTTTAAATTCTCTGTTATTATCAAAAGAAATTTTTAGGTTCTTAAATTTTAACCCTAAGAACCATCATCGTCAAACTGTGGATAACTATGTGAAAAACTATGTAAAAAAACTGTTTTATATATGTAAAATATCTCTAATCAATAATTAACAATTGCGCCTGTTTTCTTTTTATTTATAATAAAAATATATGAAAATATCTCAGACTATAAATAAATTATTCTGGCAAGCAAGAAAAAACGCCAATAAAGCGGCTTTTTTTGTATTTTTACTGTTTTTAATGACTGCATGTTATTTCGGATACTATTATGGACCTGCTACATTTGTTCCTCAGCGTCCTGGAAATTTTATCATCGGACTAAAAGACACAAAACAAGATATAATCAAAAAACTTGTCGATGGTAAATTTATAAAAAATGAAAAAATATTCTTAGAACTACTTGAGTTGAAACAAAAAAATATCGTCAATCCTGGAGGATTTTTTATTTCTCCATCAATGTGGCCTTATCAAATAATCAACATATTGAGTTCCCAATCAAATCAGATCTGGTTCACTATAGAACCAGGAGAAAGGCGCGAGCAGATCGCCCTTGAATTAAAAAAGAAATTAAAATGGAATAAAAATGAAACTCAAAAATTCATAGAAGAGTCAAAAGAAGGTTTCCTTTTCCCAGAAACATATCTTTTAGATGTTGATTCCAAGCCAAAAGAAATAATTGATAAATTTGAAAACGAATTAAAGAAACAGATTAAAGATTTAAATATATCAGACAAAGATTTAAATAGAATAATGACTTTTGCTTCCTTAGTAGAGCGCGAATCAGTCGCAAAAGTAGATTCCAGACTCGTCGCTGGAATACTTCAGAATAGATTAAATCAAAATCAATTTCTGCAAATAGACGCTACCGTCCAATACGCTTTAGGATCTGAACTGGCTTGGTGGCCAAGAATCACCCGTCAAGATTATCAAATTGATCATCCTTATAATACTTATAAAATTAAAGGATTGCCTCCGGGACCAATATGCGCTACTGGATTAGATGCGATAAAATCAGTTCTTAATCCTGAAAAAACTAACTATATGTTTTATCTGCATGATAGAAATATGATTATCCATCCAGCATATACTTACCAACAGCATCAACAGAATATGGCTACATATATAGGAAATTAAATATTAAAAAACAGCCTTTTAAAGGCTGTTTTTTAATATTTTTATTATGGCCTCTTATCGAGATAGATAGATTCGCTCTTATAATAACTCATAATATCAAATCTTACGGTGTTATTAGCTCCATCTGGAGTCCAATGGAATTGAGTTGTATCTGTTGAATCGATTCCCCAAAGAAAATCAGACAGATATCCGACTACAAATTGATCTTCTGTCGGAATGATATGAGTCGAACAGGATATTGTTCCTTTCTGACCTGCGTAAACTATAAAATATTTATTGGCGACATCATGATAAACCCCATCAAATCCTTGGCAAGTTGCAAGGCTTGTAGTTCCATTATCTGTTTTTAAAACCAAACCTGGATTTGCTGCAGTTTGATCATTTATATAAATATCTTTAGAACCAGCTTGAATTTTAAAATCTATTGAAAAATCTGCCGAATCAGAATCTACAGCAGTAACGCCTTGATTTTTATTTATAGTTATATTTGCAGATCCGATAATATTTAAAAATCCTTTTCCTGATTCAACCACAGGTTCGATTTTCTCGCATTTTGGAGCAAGCGCGCAACCTTTTGAATCAATTCCTCCGGAAATAATTTTTCCATCTTTGCAGAAATCAGGGGTTGGAGCAATTAAATCTGGGCAAGCTTTAGTCTTACAATCAAGATAAGCTGTTCTTAATTTTTTGATTTTAAAAATCACTAAATTATTGGCATTATTAGTATTTTCTTTGACTGCAATATATGATGCTTTTAATTTAGGAAGATTATTTTTCACTCTGCAATCATTAAATGCTTTAAAATATTTATTCAGAGTATTATAATTTTTTTGGAATGTTGTCTGGGCTGCATTGGTTTGGCCAGCGAACATCATCAAAGAGCAAAACACAATCGCCCATAAAAATATTTTTTTCATAGACTTATTTTTTTATTGTATAACTAATTTTATATCTTTAAAAAATAAAGTCAAAAAAAATCGCCACAGGCGATATCTATTTCCACTTTTGAATCGTCAAAAGTGGAGCAAAAACTCGCATACTGGCTTGAATTCCTATGCATCAAGCTTCATTTGGCTTCGTTAAAATCGCGACTCATTAATTTTGTTGTGCCAGTTGCACAACAAAATTAACTCAAACAGCAATTCTTTTTTTGCCTAATGGCAAAAACCACTCGCCAAATTTTAGCTCAAAGGACAGAATTCAAAAGCATGCCTATGGTTTGAGATATAAAAACGGCCTTCGGCCGTTTTTAACAATTAACTTTAAATTTTTAACTGTAATTTTTCACTTTTAACTTATGACAATTCTTTTACCTTATTCACAATAAAATCAAATGAAATTGCTCCAGTATTTCTAAAGACCGCTTCCCCATTCTTAAAAAATATAAAAGTTGGAATACTGCCAACATCATATTTCTCTGCTAATTCAGGATTTTGGTCAACATCTATTTTAACAATTTTTAATGTATTCTCTTGTTCTATTTTCGCTAAAATAGGCATCATTGCCTGACATGGCGGACACCATTGAGCAAAAAAATCAACAAGCACAATCTCATTTGATTTCAAGACCTCTTGTTCAAATTGTTCAGCTTTTATTTCCATAATG
>JAGOPM010000006.1 GCA_017991975.1 Candidatus Parcubacteria bacterium
ATCTTTAGTAAAATAAAAAGGGCGGTCAAAAAACCGCCTTTTTTTATTATTTAAAATATCAATAATCAATCTCTTTGCTCTCCATTTCTACCAATTTGTTTTCATCTCTTTCCAATATCGCATCTTTGCCAGGGAACCTGTCATAATAAACTTCATCTAACCATTTTTTTTGCACTGAATCATAAATCGCTATCTTGTCCATTTGGGAATTACTAAGGACGTAGCCATCTCCCATAAAATAATGTTTATCAATTATCGGAATTTTGACGAAGTTATGTTCTATAATCCCCTTATCATCTGATTCCATGCCCTCCAAAGGAACAGGAGGACCTGAATGTATCCTTATCACTTTCCTGCCTTTTATCTTTTCGTCATCTTTAAAAGCAAAAACTTTTTTCCAGACTGGACCATCTTTTTCATATTCCAAAGTATATATTTCTATCCCTTTCAATGGAAAAGCCATTACTGAAAAATTCTTTATATCAAACCATTCTCCTGCCTTGCGATATTGCGGATCTATATAAGACACTTCGTCAGGATTTTCGCTTGGAGGATTTGGCTTTGCTCTTACTATTAAAATATCAGAAGACATATTTTAAAATAATTATTGATTTCATTATAAAAAATTGGCCTTTACGGTCAATTTCAGAATTTAGTTAAGATTTTAGCGCCATGTTTTGTTACGGCGATCATATGCTCAAAATGAGCCGATGGCTTTCCGTCTAAAGTTTGGAAAGAAAATCCATCATGCCCTTTTTTGACTTGCCATGTCCCCATATTAACCATTGGCTCAATGCAAAAAACCATTCCTTCTTCAATCTTTGGTCCTTGTTTGATTTCTCCATAATTAGCAACTTCTGGTTCTTCATGCAAAGATCTGCCTATTCCATGTCCGCATAAATCCCTAACAACTGAAAATCCTTGCTCTTCTACATATTTTTGGATCGCATATCCAATATCGCCAAAATTTTTTCCAGGCTTCACCTGTTTTATTCCAATTTTCAAAGCATGTTTAGTTGCTTTCAAAAGACGCATAATATCCTGGTCTACTCTCCCGATTGGAACAGTGCGCGACATATCGCAATGCCACCCCTTATAAATCAAACCTATGTCTAACCCGACTATATCTCCTTCTTTCAATATATAATTAGAAGGCACTCCGTGAACAACAGCGCTATTAACTGATGTGCATAAAGCAGTTGGATAACCTCCATATCCTTTAAAATTAGATTTGCAATTATTCTTTAAAATCAATTTTTCGGCAAGATCATTTAATTGCTTAGTACTGACTCCAGGCTTAGCATTCTGCGCTATCTCTTGCAAAATGGCGCTAAGAATTTTAGCGCCGGTTTGGATTTCTTTAATATCATTTTTATTCTTCAAACCTATCATAAATAAGCAATGATTGATTTAAACACTTCTTTAGGAGTTTGTGAAGCATCTATAAGAAAAGTTTTTATCCCTTGACCTTGGATATAATTTATTATTGGTTTTGTCCTTTGCTCATATTCTTCCAAGCGTATCTTAATTGTTTCTGGATCGTCTCCCACGCCATCGCGCTTTATAAGCAAAGAACCGTCTATTGGGCAGGTCTTAAGATTTTTAGTATCTTCATTATACAAAATTGAATGACGCATCAATTCACAAATCCTGCGATTACTATTTCTATAAATAGAATCATTAGGATCCATTGTCAAAGCAAAAAGTGTTATATTTTCTTTTCCATACAATTCGCATAAAAGAGGAATCAGTCTTTGCGCTTCATATTCAGTTCGCGGAGATCCGGAAAATAATATGAAAGTCCCTAAATCATGGAGTTTTCTCACATAATCGCTTATCAATTTAAAAATAAAAGGAGGACTGCAAAGTTTGCCAGCTGCGCGCAGTTCTTTTTCGTCTTTTATATAAAATTTTCCTTCTGGAGTTTCTAAAAATTCTGCATTACTTAAAAAAATGTCTTCTATTAATTTTGAAGTTTCAAAAAAATAAAGCCCGTATTTTTCAGAAAGCAATTGGCCTTGAGTTCCTTTGCCAGACCCTGGCGGTCCAAGCAGAATTATTATTTTTTTATTTTTTTCTTCCATAGTTATATAAGCTTCATTTGAATTATATAATAAAATACTAACAAAATAAACGGCTAAGTTCTCTTAGCCGTTTATTTTGTTATGAACAAAGGGTTTACAGCGAAACGGCTAATTGCTATTAAATTCATTTAGCCGTTTATTTTTATGACAATTTTTATAATATATTCCAAAGAACCATCTCAGAGGTCTGAAAATAACCCGATTTTTTGCCCGCCAAGTGGATTAGCAAAAATGTTTGGCGAGAACTTGACCAAAAGCATGTTCTCAAAGAGTTTTACCAAAGAGTGCAAGCAATAAAAAATCCCCTTACGGGGGATTTTTTAAATAGTTTCGTAATTACGCATTTGAAGCTGAGCATTAATCTTTTTGACAGTATCAAGCACAACAGAAACAACGATTAATAATGACGTTCCACCAACCAGATAACTCAATCCTTGGACTTTAGTCAACAAAGCAATAATGTTAGGAGTAAGAGCAATAATGCTTAAAAATAATGCTCCTATCATTAATAATCTGTTCAAAACATGCTTCAAATATTCTGCAGTCTTCTGTCCTGGCCTTACGCCTGGAACAAATCCTCCCATTCTTTGGAGATTATCTGCAATATCTTCTGGTTTAAAAACTACTGCAGCATAGAAAAAAGTAAAAGCAAAAATCAAGAAAAAATAAAATATATTATACGCAACACTGGTATAAGTGAAATTCAACGCTACCCATGAAGCTGCTTTTCCAACCGGACCTGCTACATTTTTCAACACATTTGCCAAAACATTAGGAATAGTCATAAATGAAATGGCAAAAATTATCGGAATAACTCCAGTAGGATTAACGCTTAAAGGAAGATATGTCGTCACTCCTCCAAAGACTTTGTTGCCTCTTACTTGCTTTGCGTAAGAAACAGGAATGTTTCTTTTTGCTTCATTTATTGAAACTACTGCAACTGTGATTATTAGAGCAAAAATTAAAAACAAAATAAATCCTATTAATCTCTGGGCACTGAAATCTTCTTTAATCAAAATAATATTTTGAAGCAATTGAATAGGAGATCGAGAAACTATACCTGCAAAAATCAATAAAGATACTCCTTCTCCGATTCCTTTTTCGCTAATCATTTCTCCAAGCCACATCATAAACATTGATCCCGCGCAAACGCTTGCCAAATAAGTTGCTAATGGCAATCCTGTTAAGGTAATGCCAAAAACTTTTAACATAGCCCAACCTTGGAATATTGCCAAAAAGATTGTAGCAATTCTTGAATATTGATTTATTTTCTGCCTTCCTGCTTCTCCTTCTTCTTTTTGCATTTCTTCTAATTTTGGAATAAGCATTGTTAAAAGCTGGAATACGATGCTTGCAGTAATATAAGGCCCTAAACCGAGCATAACAATAGATACTTGGTCTAAAGCGCCTCCTGTGAGCAAATCTAAAAATCCAAATGCTTGTTCTCCAAGCAAACCGCTGCCTAATTTTTGATTAGCAAATTGCGCTAATCCCGGGGCAGCAGTGTTTGCCATTAATCTGAATATTGCAAAAGCAAAAAGGATAAAAAGAATTTTATTTCTCATTTCCTTTATTTTGAAAATCTGAGTAATTTTTCCAAACATATTTTTATTTATCCCTTAAAATCCGTTTAACGGAATCAGCCTTGGACTGATATTTGGGATGGTTATGCTTTTTTAGATTTTTTAGAATCAATTTTTTTAGCTGGCTTTGTTGCGCTTGAATTTTTGGCAGAAGCTGGTTTTGCTTCCTTTTTTTCAACTTTGTCTGAAATTTCTATCGAGGTTTTTTCTGGCTTTTCTTTTTTAGCTTTTTTTATCTTTTTAGGAGCAACATATTCTTTTACAGGAATAATACTTCCTCCATTTTTTTCAATTTTCTGTTTAGCAGATTCTGAAACATAGCATCCAGCAACTTTAATTTTTTTAGTTAAATCACCAGTTCCCAAAATTTTAATTTTAGGAATAGTTTTCCCTTCTTTAGATACTAAATTAGCTTGCACTAAAGTTTTTGGACTCAAAATTTTTGAAGCATCCCATTTCTTTTCTATCAAATTCAAATCAATTGTAGTTAATTTGTCTGTTAATATCTTAAAACGATAACCTCTTAATTTTGGATATCTCTTTAAAAATTGCCTGATAATAGGCTGAGTTCTGTGTCCTGATCTTGAAATTTGGCCTTTTAAGCCTCTTCCAGAATAGCTTCCTCTTTTTCCTCCTCTAGCAATTCTTTTCTTCGGCCTTCTTTGATTATTAAGTTTTAATTCTTGAATTTGCATACTTTTTCAAATTATTTCTGCTTTTTGATTAATCTTGGTTTTGAGGGATCGATATCTTTTTCTGCCACAGTTGGATTTTCTTTGGTTACTTCAGCTTTGCTTGTTTTATCAACTTTCAATTTCTTTAAAGCTTCCATTGTAGCCATTGCATTGCTTAATTTGTTTTTTGTCCCTCCAAAAATTTTTGCTGTTATATTTTCAATTCCTGCTAACGAACAAACAACTCTTACAGCTCCTCCGGCGATTAATCCTCTCCCGCCTTTCTGAGGTTTAAGCATTATTCTCGCAGCTCCATATTTAGAAACAACTTCATGCGGAATTGTTCCATTAACCATAGGAACTGTAATAAATCTTTTTCTTGCAATCCTAGTTGCCTTATCAACTGCCTGGGCTACATCCTTTCCTTTACCTGTCGCAATGGCAACTTTTCCTTTTCTATCTCCCAATACTATAACAGCGCGAAAACTCAATTGTTTTCCTCCTTTAGTAACCCTAGTGACTCTTCCTATATCAAGAATTTTTGAATCAAAAGGATTATCCTTTTTTTGAGGACCTCTTCCAGGGTCTCTGCCGCGACTAGGCCTAAAACCTTGGGAGTTTCCCTGTTGTCTGTTGTCTTTTCTGAAATTATTATGATTATTTTCGTTGTTTGTCATCATATTCTAACAATTAAAATTTTAATCCTCCATCTCTTGCTCCTTGAGCCAATTGCTTGACTCTTCCATGATATTTGAATCCTCCTCTGTCAAAAACGACTGATTGGATTTTTTTCTCATTAGCTTTTTTAGCAATATCCTGGCCTACTTTGTAAGCAAGATCTGTTTTTTTCTCTTTTTTCAAATCAATGTCGCTGGACTGCGCAATTACCAAATGTTTTTCGTCATCTATCAATTGGGCATAAATATGAACATTAGATTTGAATACGCAAAGCCTTGGCAACTGATTCGTGCCTGAAATTTTTGCTCTGACTCTGCTATGTCTTCTTATTCTTTTTTCTTTTTTATGATTCATACTGCCTTTTTTACTTAGTTGCTTTCTTACCGAGCTTCCTTCTTACTTGCTCGTTTTCATACCTGATTCCTTTGCCCTGGTAAGGTTCTGGAACTTTTATTTTCCTGATTTTAGCCGCCAAATTTCCAACTTCTTCCTTATTTATACCTGAAATTGTGATGATATTATTTTTAGCTTCCCAATTGATATCTTTTGGTTTTTTAATTTTGACTAAATGAGAAAAACCAACTTTTAAAGATAATTCATCTCCTGTTATATTCGCTTGAAAACCGATTCCTTGGACAACTAATTTCTTTTCAAAACCTTTTGTTACTCCAATAACCATATTATTTATTAATGCTCTATACAATCCCCAATAAGGCTTTAAAATTCCCAATTGCTTTTTATCATCAGTTTTTGCATCTAAAATAATATTTCCATCTTTTATTTCAACAGAAATATTTTTTTTGATATCCAAAGAGAGCTCTCCTTTAGCGCCTTTTATTGTTATCTTTCCGTTTTCGAATTTTGCATCGACTCCCTGCGGTATTTGTATTGGTTTTTTCCCTATTCTAGACATATTTTTTTATTACCAGATTTGAGCTATAATCTCTCCTCCGACTTTTTTCTTTATTGCTTCAATATGGCTCATCACCCCTCTTGGAGTTGAAACTATTGCAATTCCGCTTCCCCCTTTAACAGGTTTTAAATCTTTATAACCGACATAAGCTCTTTGCCCTTGCTTAGACATTCTTTTCAAGCCAGAAATCCTTCCGATATTTTTTTCATCGTATTTCAGCTCTATCTTCATTGTTTTGTTCTCCTTTTTTCCTGTCTTGGAAACTTTTCCAACAAATCCGTATTTTTCCATTATTTCCGCAATAGAAAATTTCATATTAGAAAAAGGGACTTCGACGAAAGCCTGTTGTACTGCTTGGGCATTTTTTATTCTATTTAATAAATCAACTATTGAATCCATATTTTTACCAACTTGATTTTTTAACTCCTGGGATTAAACCTTTGTTTGCCATTTCCCTAAAACATATCCTGCACAAACCAAAATCTCTTATATAACCTCTCTTTCTCCCGCACTTAAAACATCTATTATTGATTCTAGTAGAATATTTCGGCTTCTTATTTGATTTTGCTATTTGGGCTGCTACTGCCATATTTTTTTATTTTTTGTTTTTCTTTTTTGTTGTTTCTTCTTCTTTCTTTAATGGGAAATTCATTGCTCTGAATAAATTAATCCCGTCTTTCCTTGTCTTTGTTGTTGTGCAGACGGTTATCTGCAAACCAAAAACTTGTTTTTCTTTTTCCTGAATAATTTCAGGGAAAACTGTCTGCTCTTTCATCCCAATATTTAAATTACCATTCTGATCTATTTTCCCTAAATCTAATCCTCTGAAATCTCTTGTTCTTGGAAGAGCTATAAAAATCAATCTTTCCAAGAAATCCCACATCATCTGTCTTCTTAATGTTACCTTAGCTCCGATTATCAATCCATCTCTAATCTTAAATCCAGCGATTGATTTTCTAGCTTTAGTAAACAAAATTTTTTGACCAGTTATTGTTGCAAGATCTGTTGAGATCATATCCATCACCTTTCTTCTGGCTTCACCTGTTGTTTTTGCGGCTTCTCTTCCGAATCCTACATTAACAACGACTTTTTCAATCTTTGGTACGGACATTACATTCTTATAACCATGTTCTTTGACCATTGCTGGGAGAACTGTATTTTTATAATATTCTTTCAACATATTTTTACATTACTTGTCCGCACTTCTTGCAAATTCTGACCTTTGATTTTTTTCCTTCTTTTTCTTTTGTTATTTCAAAAGTTATTCTGGTACCTTTTCCACATTTTGGGCAAATAATTTTCACATTAGAAACATGGAAGAAAGCTGGTGTTTCAACAACTTGCCCTTTCTCGCCTTCTCTTTTTGGTTTTAAATGTTTTTTAATTAAATTAACCCCTTCAACTCTGATCTTATTTTCATTTGGTTTTGCATCTAAAACCTTTCCGGTCTTAGCGCGGTCTTTTCCAGATATTATTAAAACTTTGTCGCCTTTTTTTATCTTCATATGATTTCTTTTGATAAAGCCATGATATCACCAAAACCTTTTTCTTTTAAATCTCTTGGTATAGGCCCAAAAATTCTGTTTCCTTTCGGTTTAGTAGATGTTCCATCTAAAATAACAACAGCATTGTCATCAAAACGAATATATGATCCATCTTTTCTTCTGAAAGCTTTTCTCTGTCTAACTATAACAGCTCTAACTTTGTCGTGTTTTTTTACTAATCTTCTCGGTTCAGCTTTTTTGACAGCGCAAACAATAATATCTCCTATTTCAGCGTATTTTTTTCTTGTTCCTCCAAGCAAAGTAAAGCATTGGACCTCTTTAGCTCCTGTATTATCTGCGACTTTTAATAATGTTTCGTGTTGAATCATATTTCCTTTGCTTTAATTTATTTTACAACTATCCACTTTTTGCTTTTTGAAATCGGCCTGCTTTCTTCTATTGTAACTTTCTGCCCAATCTGATAATCAGCGCTATTTTCAACATGCGCTTTATATTTCTTATGGAAATTATAATACCTGCTGTATTTTGAGTTAAATTTTGTTTCCCTCACTTTTATAACAACAGTTTTATCCATTTTATTTGACACTATTTCACCTTGTAGTTTTCTCTTAGGCATAAGTTTATTTCTTAGAATTAAGCAAGGTTAGAATTCTTGCGATAATTTTCTTATTTTCTTTAATCTCTCCTGTTTTCTTTAATTTTCCCAAAGTTAAATCAAAATTCAATTCATGAATTTTCTTCTTAGAAGCTTCCAATAATTCAATCAATTCTTTTTGGGTTTTTTGTCTTAATTCGCTTGCGTCCATATTATTTCTTTACTATTTTTGTTTTAATCGGTAATTTAATTGCTGCTTTTGTCAAAGCCTCTCTTGCTTCCTTTTCTGGCAATCCATCTAATTCAAAAATTATTCTTCCTTCTCTCACTGGGCAAACATAATGATCAACGCCTCCTTTTCCTCCACCCATAGGAGTTTCTGCTCCTTTTTTTGTAACCGGTTTTGCTGGGAAGATTCTTATCCAAAGTTTTCCTTGTTTTTTAATATATCTCAAAATAGCCCTTCTTCCTGCTTCAATTTGACGGGATGTAATCCATTTTGATCCTAATGACTTTAATCCTATAGTTCCGAAAGCAATCGTTGTTCCGCGTCTATCGATTCCATTATAGGATCCTTTCATCATTTTCCTATGTTTAACTTTTTTGGGCATTAATAAAGACATACTATTTTTTCAAATTATTCAAATTTTTCTCCTTTATATAACCAGACTTTTATTCCAATTGTTCCGTAAGTACAGCGAGCTTCCCAAAATCCATAATCAATAATTGCTCTTATTGTCTGTCTTGGAAGTCTTCCGTAAGCAACCCACTCTTTTCTGGCGATTGTGACACCATTCAATCTTCCGTTTAATTCTATTTTCGCTCCCTTAATTTCTTTATGGAATTTTATCTTTGATAAAGCTTGTTTCAAAGCCTTTCTGAAAGGAGTTCTTCTTTCAATCTGTTGAGCCATCCATTGGGCGACGAAAGTCGCGTTCATCCAAGGATTCTTTATTTCTTTTATTTCAAAAATAATATCTGTTTTATCTTTCAAGATCTTATTCTGAATTTCTTTTTTTACATCTTCTATCCCTTTTCCTTGTCTGCCTATAATAAGACCTGGTCTTGCTGTATGAATTATAACTTTCAATTTTCCGGTGAATCTCTCTATATTTATTTCTTGAACTCCTGCTTCAGCAAGTTTCTTAAAAATATAATCCCTAATCTTGCAATCTAATTGCAAATTCTTTGGAATATTTTTCAAATCAAACCAGCGAGACGACCAGTCTTTCATTTCCCTTATTCTATAAACTTTTGGGTGAACTTTATGTGACATACTTGCTTATTATTTGGAATTTTTCTTTTTTATTTGCATCTGTTCTAATTCTAAGATGATATGGGACATTTTTTTCCTTATCGGATGGACCATACCTCTGCTCCTTGACAAAGCTCTCTTTAATATTTTTGCTTGATCTATTGAAACCTTGGAAATATAAAGCTGATCTTTTTCTATCTTAAAATTATGCTTTGCATTAGCAATAGCAGATCTCAAAAGCTTAAGCATGGGCTCTGAAGTCCTGTTTAAAGAGAATTTTAAAATATTCTCAGCTTCTGATGCTTTCTTTCTTCTTATTAATGCCGCTACAAGTCTTGCTTTCCTTGGCGCTATCCTTATATTGTTTAATTTTGCTACTATTGCCATATTATTTGCTTAATTAAAATTATGCAGCTGACGCTTCTTGCTTCTGATCAATTTCTTTCTGTTTCTTTCCTCCATGTTTGACGAATTTTGTCGTGTGTGAGAATTCTCCCAATTTATGCCCAACCATTTCTTCAGTAACATTTACTGGTATAAATTCTTTTCCATTATGAACGCCGAATATATATCCAACCATTTCAGGAACTATCGTGCAGTCTCTAGACCATGTTTTTATTATGGTCTTATCTCCGGCTTTCTTATCCAAAACTTTCTTTAATAATTTTTCGTCTATAAATGGACCTTTGCTAAGTGATCTTGACATGATTTTTATTGTTTATTTTGTTTACTCTTTCTTCTTTGTAAAATATATTTATCTGTATATCTTCTCTTTCTTGTTTTTACTCCCTTGGCTAACTTACCCCAAGGAGTTTTTGGGCATGACATTCCAAGCGGTTGTCTGCCTTCACCTCCTCCATGAGGATGATCGCAAGGATTCATAACCTTTCCTCTTACTGTAGGCCTTTTCCCTAACCAGCGAGTTCTTCCAGCTTTTCCGAGTTTTACATATTTATGTTCCGGTCTTGAAACTGCTCCTACTGTAGCGAAACATTCTCCATTAATCTTTCTAATTTCTCCTGATGGCATTTTTAAGTTTACAAAACCATTTTCACAAGCTAATATAACAGCTGAACTTCCGGCTGATTTTATCATGATTCCACCTCTTCCTGGCTGGAGTTCAATATTATAAACCTGAGTTCCAACTAAAATATTATTTAATTTCATCCTATTTCCAGGCTTGATATCGCATTTTTCAGAAACAATTACTTCATCTCCGATTTTTACATCCTGCCAAGCGATAACATATCCTTTTTCTTTATTCGCATATTCAAGCAAAGCGATAAACGATGTCCTAAAAGGATCATACTCAATCGCAATTACTTTGCTGGGAACATTTAAATATCTCTGTCCGAATTCAACAATTCTATAAAGTTTTTTAACTCCTCCCCCTTTGTGCCTGCATGATATTCTTCCAGAACTTGATCTACCCTTGGCTCTTTTGAAAAAGAAAGTCAAACCTTTTTCAGGTCTCTTTTTTGTCAAAATAGAAAAGTCTTCTAATACTGTATGTCTCCTTGTCGGAGTTGTTGGCGCGCTCTTCTTCATATTACTTTAAAATATCAATTTTTTGCCCTTTCTTGACTGTGACAACTATTTTTACAAATCTTTTTGTAAAACCTTTGTTTTTACCGAAACCTATTTCTTTGGGCTTAACCTTTATTTTATTCAATTTTTCAACTTTTACTTTATAAATATCTTGTATAGCCTTTTTAATTTCTATCTTGTTTGCATTGTCAGGCACTATAAAAACATATTTCCCTGATTCTGAAAGAAAAGTTGCCTTTTCTGTAATGTAAGGCTTTTTAATTAAAACTAAAGATTGGCCATTTGAAATATCTGACAATTTTTCCTTTGAAGCGCCTGTTTCTTTTTCCTTGTTTTCCTCCTTAACCTCTTTTGCGACAGCCTTCTTTTTCTTGGTTTCCTTTTCTTCCTTATTTTTTAATATATCAAGTAAAGCCATATCTTATTTTTTTAAAAATATATTCTTAACTGTATCAATTCCACCTTTTGTAATAAGCAGATATTTGCTCGAAAGCAAATCAAGGACATTCAAATTTCTCGATTCTATAACTTCAATTCCTTTTATATTTCCAGCAGCTCTGATTATATTCTTATCATAATCTTGAGTTGCAACGATGCATGTTTTTCTCTTTTCGAGAGGCAAAAGTTTCATCATACCTGCGAAATCCTTGGTTTTAGCTTTATCGAATTTCAAATCTTCTAAAACAATCAATTCTTTATCCCTCAATTTTCCAGAAAGCACCATAAACAATGCTTTTCTTTTCATTTTCTTTGGAATTTCTTTCTTATAGCTCCTTTCATTTCTAGGACCAAATGTTATACCTCCTCCAATCCATAATGGAGATCTCTTTGAGCCAGCTCTTGCTCTTCCTGTTCCTTTCTGGGCATGAGGTTTTTTATTGCTTCCAGAAACCTCCCCTCTGTCTTTTGTATGAGCTGAATTCTGTCTTTTATTAGAATATTGAGAGGTCGCAATTTGATGTATCAATTCCGGTTTTATTTCTACTTCAAAAATCTCCTTTGGTAAATCAATAGATCCTGATTTTTCTCCTTTTTGATTGTATACTTCGATTTTCATATTATTTTGCAACAATCTTTAATATTGTTCCTTTTCTTCCCGGAACAGCTCCTTTAATGAATAACAAATTATTATCTTTATCTATTCTTGCAATCGATAATTTTTTGACTGTTGTGGTTTCATTTCCCATTCTTCCAGCCATATGTTTTCCTTTGATAACTCTCTGCGGCCATCTGCATCCAATAGAACCTTGTTGTCTATAAGTATGTTTTGTTCCATGGCTTCTGTTTCCTCCGGCAAAACCCCATCTTCTTACTGGTCCTTGATATCCTTTTCCTTTTGATATTCCTTGAACATCTACTTTTTCTCCTTCTGAAAAAACAGATAAATCAATATTATCACCGATATTTAATCCTTGCGCTTCAGGAATTTCCCTTAAAACCTTAAATGGTTTCTTGCTGTTTGTCTTTGTTATCTTTATTTTCTTTGAAATTTTTTGGAAACCAACTTGGACAGCATTATAACCATCTTTTTCTTTTGTCTTGATCTGGGTAACTTGGCATGGTCCAGCTTCAATCAAGGTTACTGGCACAACCTTATCATTATTCCAAATCTGATCCATCTTTAATTTTCTTCCTAATATAACCTTCATATAAAAAAATACCGGGTTCTACCCGGTAAAAACACGGTTAGCAACCCATTGCTATTTAATTAATAAATTCTAAAACTGTCATAAAAATGAAAGTTTATTTTGGCCTGCCTTTAGAAAAGACAAGCCATTTAAACTTACATTCTTACCTCAATGTCCACTCCAGCTGGCAAGGTGACATCCCTCAAAGCTTCAATTATTCTGGGATTCGGATTGACTATATCAATCATCCTTTTGTGAATTCTCATTTCGAATTGTTCCCTTGCATCTTTGTGAACGAATGTTGATCTGTTTACAGTGTACTTCTTAATCTCAGTTGGCAAAGGTATCGGTCCGATTGCTTCGCCTCCATTTCTGGCAACTATTTCAACAATCTGCTTAGCGCCATTATCAATGACCTTGTGGTCATAGGCTCTTAATTTAACCCTCAATTTTGTTTTTGTTTCTTTTTCTTTTTTTGATACCATATACCTTTATCAAAAGAGCTTTTATTATTTGTTAATCTTTGTAACAACTCCCGAACCAACTGTTCTTCCTCCTTCTCTAATAGCGAATTTCTGTTTTTCTTCCAAAGCAACAGGAGTTATCAATTTAACTTTGAAAGTGATTTGGTCTCCTGGCATAACAACTTCAACTCCTTCAGGCAATTCAACCTCTCCTGTAACATCAGTTGTTCTGATATAGAATTGAGGTTTATATCCTTTTTGGAATGGAGTATGTCTTCCACCTTCTTCTTTCTTTAAAATGTAGACTTCAGCTTCAAATTCACTGTGTGGAGTTACTGATCCTGGTTTTGCCAAAACTTGTCCTCTTTCAACATCTTCTTTCTTTGTTCCTCTTAAAAGAATACCAACATTATCTCCAGCATGAGCTTCATCTAATGTCTTCTTAAACATTTCCATGGAAACAGCAACTGTTTTTGTTGTATCCTTCAAACCTATGATTTCAACTTCATCATTAGCATGAATAGATCCTCTTTCAATTCTTCCTGTGACAACTGTTCCTCTTCCAGAAATTGACATGACATCTTCAACTGCCATCAAGAATGGTTTATCAATATCTCTGACTGTTTCTGGGAAATAGTTATCACAAGCTTCTAATAATTGGTAGATAGGTTGAATTTTAGGATCGTCAGCTGATGTTGCTGATAAAGCTTCTGTTGCAGATCCTCTGATAACAGGAATTTCATCTCCTGGGAATTGGTATTTCTTTAACAAATCCCTTACCTCGCCTTCGACTAAATCAATCATTTCCTTGTCATCAACCATATCACATTTATTTAAGAAAACGACGATTGATGGAACTCCGACTTGTCTAGCCAAAACAATATGCTCTCTAGTTTGAGGCATAGGACCGTCAGTAGCTGCAACAACTAAAATTGCTCCATCCATCTGAGCGGCTCCTGTAATCATGTTTTTAATGTAATCAGCGTGCCCTGGGCAATCAATATGGGCATAATGCCTTTTTGCTGATTCATATTCCAAGTGGCTGATATTGATTGTAACTCCTCTTGCTTTTTCTTCAGGGGAAGCATCAATTTGATCGACAGCTTTTTGATCAGCTTTCCAACCTTTCAAGTTAGCAGCCTTCAAAATAGCAGCTGTCAAGCTGGTTTTTCCATGGTCAACGTGACCAATGGTACCAATGTTAAGGTGTGGTTTATTCCTTAAAAATTTCTCTTTGTCTGCCATATTTTTTTATTTATTTTATATAGTTTTATTTTATGTTTAATACTAAATTTTACAAAATATGCACTTGATTATTTTAACAAAATAAAATAATTAGTCAAGGGGTGAAATTCGTTTACAGATAAGGCAAATCCTCTATTGTCAATCTTCCAACCCTATTGTTGCTTTTCTCCTGGCTTGTCTGGAAATCGTGGTCATTTTCTTCTACTTTTTGTTCTGGAACTTCCTGGTTTTGATCTTGATTGGCAGAAGAATTATAAGCGCTTATCACGAATGCTGGATTTCCATCGTTATCCACGATGATTATTCTATCATTCTTGCCCTTTATCATTTTTTTTATTTCGTTTATATCCATAAAAAATCAATTAATTTCTTGCTTCTTGAATTTCTTTAGCAATATTTGCTGGAACTTCTTCATAATGATCAAATTGCATTATAAAAGTTCCTCTTCCTTGAGTAATTGATCTCAATGTAGTCATATATCCGAACATATTCGCTAAAGGAACAAGAGAATTAATCTTCTTGAGATTCATACTGTCTTGAGTATCTTCAATTCTTCCTCTTCTGGAATTTATATCTCCAATAACATCTCCGAAATATTCTGTAGGCATTGTCACATCAACTTTCATGATAGGTTCGAGAATAACAGGATTAGCTGCTTTTGCAGCATCTTTAAAAGCAATTGATCCAGCAATCTTAAAGGCTGCTTCTGAAGAATCGACTTCATGATAAGAACCATCATAAAGAGTTACAGAAACATCTGTTATAGGATATCCTGCAACAACTCCTTTATCCAAAGCTTCTTTAATTCCCTGTTCAACAGGCTTAATGAATTCTCTTGGAATAACTCCACCCTTGATTTCATCAATAAATTCAAATCCTTTTCCTCTTTCCAAAGGCTTAACTTTAATCTTGACGTGACCATATTGACCCTTTCCTCCTGATTGTCTGACATATTTACATTCTCCTTCAGTTTCTGATTTAATTGTTTCTCTATAAGCGACTTGAGGTCTTCCGGAATCAAGATTCACCTTAAATTCTCTTCTCATTCTATCAACCATGATTTCAAGATGAAGTTCTCCCATTCCAGAAATAATAGTTTCTCCAGTTTCCTGATCTTTCTTAACCTTGAATGTAGGATCTTCTTCTGTAAGTTTATGTAAAGCAACAGACATTTTTTCTTGATCTTCTTTTGTCTTTGCTTCAATTTTTGCCTGAATAACCGGCTCTGGAAATTCTACTTTTTCCAAAATAACAGGATTTGATTCATCACAGAGAGTTTGAGCAGTCTTGGCACTGATTCCAACAATTGCTCCAATGTCTCCAGCAGGTAATTCTTCTATTTCTTCTCTGTCATTTGAATGCACTCTTACGAGCCTTCCGATTCTTTGCTTTTCATCAGCGCTGGAATTATAAACATATGTTCCTTTTTTCAAAACTCCAGAATAGACTCTCACATATACTAAACTTCCGACATAAGGATCTGTGGCAACTTTAAAAGCTAAAGCTGCTAAAGGTTCGTTATCATCAGTTTTTCTCTGGACTTCATTTCCGGTTTTTAATTCATGCGCTTTTACTGGAGGAATATCTAAAGGATTAGGAAGATAATAGCAAACAGCGTCCAAAACTGGCTGAACTCCTTTATTTTTCAATGCTGACCCGCAGAATACTGGAACAAGTTTTCCAGCAATAGTAGCCTTCCTTAAGACTGTTCTTAATTCATCAACTGCAATCTCTTTTCCTTCAAGATATTTTTCCATTAAAACATCGTCTTCAGCAACGATTTTTTCAATCATTTTTGCTCTCCAATTTTCAGCTTCTTCTTTTAAATTATCTGGAATTTCAGCTTCTTCCATTATTTCTCCATTGGCTCCTTTGAAATATAAAGCCTTCATTAAAAGTAAATCAACTGATCCTTGGTGATCAGCTTCCAATCCTATCGGTATTTGCATTGCAACTGCATTTGGAGTCAATTTTTTATGAATAGAATCTAAACTATTCACAAAAGATGCTCCCATTCTATCAAGTTTGTTAATAAAGCACATCCTAGGAACATTATAATCATTTGCTTGCCTCCAAACTGTTTCAGACTGAGGTTCTACTCCAGATACTCCATCAAAGACAACAACAGCGCCATCAAGTACTCTTAAGGACCTGATAACTTCAGCTGTAAAGTCTATATGCCCTGGAGTATCAATTAAATTTATAAAATATTGATTCTCGTTAGTTTTAGGCAATGCTGTAGGAGTCCAAAAACAAGTTACGGCAGCCGAAACAATGGTAATCCCCCTTTCTCTTTCTTGTTCCATCCAATCAGTTGTTGTGTCTCCTTCATCAATGTTTCCAACTTTATGAGAAACTCCAGTATAAAAAAGAACTCTCTCAGTTGTAGTTGTTTTTCCAGCATCGATGTGGGCTATGATTCCAATGTTTCTATATTTTTCTATAGGATGACTGCGCATAATTGTTAATTAACTTTAGTTTATTTAGTGATAATTTTTATTTAGCTCTTCCTAAATGGGCAAATGCTTTATTAGCCTCTGCCATTCTATGAACAGAATCTTTCTTTCTGATTGATTCACTGTCGCCTTGAGCTGAAGTTATGATTTCATTAGCCAATTTGTCTTCCATAGATTTTCCTTTCTTTTTCTGGGAAATAGAAATCATCCAACGCATAGCAAGCGCTGTTCCTCTTTCTTGGCTAACTTCGACAGGAACTTGATAAACAGCTCCTCCGATTCTTTTAGGCTTAATTTCCATTATTGGTTTAATATTCTTCAAAGCTTCTTGAAAAACATCCATTGGATCCTTGCTTGTCTTTGCTTTGACAATATCAAAAGCATTATAAACTATTTTTGCAGCGATAGTTTTTTTGCCTCTTTTTAAAACATAGTTGATGAGTTTAGCAACAACAATGCTGTTATATTTTGCGTCAGGATTAATTGTCCTCTTTTTTATTTTAGCCATATCCTATAATATTATTTCTTTTTTGGCTGTTTAGCTCCATATTTTGATCTTCCTCTGTTTCTCTTTTCGACACCTGTAGTATCCAATATGCCTCTAACAATATGGTATCTTACACCCGGCAAGTCTTTTACCTTTCCTCCTCTAATCATAACAACAGAGTGTTCTTGCAAATTATGCCCTTCTCCCGGAATATATGCCGTAACTTCGTTTCCATTGCTCAAGCGCACTTTAGCGGCTTTACGCAAAGCTGAGTTAGGTTTTTTGGGCGTCATTGTAAAAACTTTAACGCAAATTCCTCTCTTAAAAGGAGAATTAAATTCAACCGGTCTATTTTTTAATGTATTAAAACTGTATGTCAAAGAAAGAGTCTTTGATCTCTTTTTTACAACTTTTCTTGGCTTCTTTAACAATTGATGTATTGTAGGCATATTTGTTTTTCTTTGAAATAAAAAAATAAAAACTTTTCCAGTTTTTAAATCTTAAATCTAAGATTTAAAATGTTTTATTATCAAGAATAGATTACAAAAAAAACCGCACTATGTCAATACTTATAACGAAAGATAATAAACCACCGCACCATTGCTTATAGCTTGAGCGATTCTTATCACAAGAGGATAGACCATATCTAGTCCAGAAAAAATCAAAAACAAAAGAATAATGTTCCCATACCTTAAAAGAAATATTTTGAATCCTTCAAATTTTTCAGGAAGCAAAGAAAAAAGTATATGATGCCCATCTAACGGAGGAATAGGAATTAAATTGAAAATAGCTAACATTAAATTTATTAATACTGCGATAGAAAAAGCGACTCCTAATCCAGGACTCAGAGGTAAAAACCTCAATAAAAGCCCGAAAATAAAAGCAAAAAGCAGATTCGAACCAGGACCAGCCAAAGCGACTTTAGCAGGGCCATATTTTTTATCGCTAAAATTAAAAGGATTAATGGGCACAGGTTTAGCCCAGCCAAAAACAGGAAGATGAAGCATCGAGAGGACTAAAGGAAGAAAAACAGAACCGATTGGATCAATGTGATCCAAAGGATTCAAGCTCAGTCTGTTACTGTCCTTGGCAGTTTCATCTCCTAAAAGATAAGCTGCATATCCATGAGAAACTTCGTGAATAATTACTGAAAAAATTAAAATTAATATTGAAAAAATTGATATTGCGTCCATGATAATATTTTATATTTAAAAAATGATTTTAGCAAACGGTGCCTTTTCCCCTCTTGCCAAAACATTTTTTTTATAGTAATATATTTTTGTCATAAATAAAAAAAATATGTCTAGAATTTGCCAGGTTTGCAACAAAGGATCAATAGTAGCCAGGAAGTACAGCAAGTTAATGTCAAAGTACAATCCTAGCCCAAAATCAAGGAGATATCCTAATCTCCAGGAAGTTTATATTCCTAAAGATACTAACTCAAAAAAATTCAAAGAATTCGCTGGAAAAAGAATAAAGGTATGCACTAAATGTTTAAAAACCTTAAGCAAGCCAACCAGATGATTTTTTCCACAAAAGAGGACAATTGTCCTCTTTTTTATTTGTTTATAATGATTTATAATAAATATAGAATCTAAAGTCCCCTTACAAAAGAAAGGAGGTCCCATAAAGTTGACTGTTAAAAAAAGCGGAATCTTAAAAAGCGAACTTTGTGAGAAAGGAATTCTTTTAAAGGAAAGGGGGTGATCAATATCTAATCGAAAAAGAAAGGGGGAATAATTTATAAGATAGGACATTAAAAAAATTTAAGATATATTTGCGCTTATTTGAGCTAAAAAACAGAAACGGCCAGATAGCTTATCAAAGCTTGGCCGTTTTTTATTTCCTTGCTGTCAAAAATTATTTCCCACTTTTGCCAAATTATTCTAATAATAATTTAAAAAACGGCTAAATTGATTTAGCCGTTTCGCCAGAACCTCAATACTGTATTGAAAATAAACGGCTAAGTTCACTTAGCCGTTTAGCTTTATTCCGATACTTATCAAAAAGATATAAGATAAAATATTATAGATAATAATATAAGAGAATAATTTTATCTTTTTGACATCATAATCTTTTTTAAACAGGAACTGAAGGAGGAAAAATTCTACGACCATAATTAGTAAAGAAAAAATAAATATCCATACCATCCAACTACCCATATTATCTGACATACTATCGATTATTCTACTTTTAAAAAAGACAGAGGCAAATAAAAATTTTATCATTAATGGAATAAACAGTTTAATTTGTCTCTTGTCCCTTATACCAAATAAATATCCAATAGTGCTTGATGTAATAACACTAATCATAATAATAAAAATAAACAAAATCATCATTTTAGATGAAGAGGCTCCGGATATATCTATTTTTAATAAATAAAAAAATAATGTGTAAATAATAAAATGAATTGAACAGATTATTTTCCCTATAGAAGGATAATCTTTATTAATTAACATTAGAAAGATTGATATCAAATACAAAATCCATAGAATAATATTCCCTGAGAATAAAGTCAATAATCCAATTATTGATTCTACCCAGAAAAGATCTATTTTTTTAAAGATATTTAAGTTCATATCTTATTTATCTTTTTAATATAAATAAAAACAGGAAAAACAATAATATCAAAACTGCAAAAAGCGGGATATATGCTTTAAAACCCGATTGATCTTTTATTTCTATTTCGTTCCCCACAACAGTGTCTTTAGGCGCTTCTTGAATCAAATTTAATTCTTCTTCCTCTTCCTTTATTTCTTGCTCAAATTTATTTTGGCTATCTTGTTTTTCTTGCAAATTTTGCTGAATAAAAATCTGTTCCTTACTTGGTATTTGATTTTTTTGGATATCTAAAACATCTTGTTTTAATTTATCCAAGCTATTTATCGCATCTTGAATTTTTTCCTGGTCTAATCCTGTTCCAGAAACAAAAATCATATCCATGAAAACATTAGAAACTGCCCCGTTGCTATTTTTAAATTTTGCATAAACTTTCTGTGACCCAGACCCTTGAATAGTCCACATCTTCATTGTTTTATATTCCTCCCAATTAGCGCCTGTAAAATTAGAATTATTGCTGATCATCATTTGTTCTGCATTACGAGCAGAAAAATAAAGAATAACTTGTTTGCTATCAGAAATTTTTTCGTCTTTATTGATTATAATCGGCTTTTGGGAACTTGGCCGAGAAACATACACAGTATATTGTCCTCCAGCAGATGCAGATTGGCTTGTTCCAGTGCTTGGGCTGGCCTGAGTGGTGGCTGTAACTTCAGAACTTAAAGCAGATTCATTTCCATCAGAATCAACGCTTGCAACCTGATATGTATAGGCAGTTGAAGCTAAAAGCCCGGTATCAGAATAATTTGTAGTAGTAGAAGATCCTATATATGAACTGTTTTTATAAATCTTATAAGACACGGCTTGTGCAACAGAATCCCATGATAAATTTATCTGAGTAGAACTTATGACTGTTGCAGTTATTTGGTTTGGAGCAGGAACAACAAAAACGTCAACTGATGTAGAAACAGAATCGGCAAATATAAAAAAAATAGGGGCAAATATGGCGATTGCTCCTGCCAAAAAAATTCCTATTTTTTTATCTTTCAAATTCACAATTATTTCAAATCAACAATTATTTTTCAAATTTTGAATTTTTTGTTTTCTTGTCGTTGGAATCATTCTTTTTCTGCATCGCTTCTTTTGTTTTTTGAATTTCGGAAATATTCTTTTGATCCAAATTGTTTTTTCCTTTTGCAAAAAAATTAAAACTTCCTCTTCTCTCTTTCACTAAAATAAGCAAAGAAGCAGTAAGCAGAATAAACGCAATTATAACTAATCCTATCAACCAATAGAAAAATTTAGAATTAATAGAACATGGATATATTGCATTCTGAATTTTATTCTTCATATCCTTAAGCATCGCTTCTCGCTCTGGAGTATTTTGTTTAATGCTTAAAAATACTTTTTCATCATAAACAATCTGGTCTTTGTTATAAACTTTAATTTTTGCCCAATAAACTCCAGGCGTTTGGAGTTTTGGCAAAAATCTTACCTCAATATCTGCTCTTGTATTTGATGGAACCACGCCTAAAGCATTTCCATCAACCATATCTAAAAGATTCTGCTCGTTAATATCATAAATCTCCATTACTATCCTCTTAGGTTGTAAAGCAATATTCCCTTTATTCCTTATTCCAAAGATAGCGCGGATATCTTCTCCTTGAAAACAATCAAGAATTTTTACAGAAGTTACTTCGAAATCATCTATAATTTTATCGCTCACAGTGAGATCAACATCTATTTGCGCTCCTAATGCGATTGCAGCGCCACCTGCTACTTCTGCTGTTGCAGGTATGCTCACCAGCATCTTCCCCTTGTATTGAGTCATTTTAGCGTCCTTAGGAACATCAATCAAAACTTTCATTATAACTTTAGTATCTCCTGGGGCGAATTTTAAGTTATCTTGATTTTCAATCGTAATCCAACTATCAATTTCTGGAATAATTCTTTGGACAGTAACTTTTGCTTCTTTCTCTGTTTCTGACCTTACCAAAGAAATGCTTTGTTCATAATGAGATCCTGGCATTAAATTATCCGAAAATACATAAGGTGGAGATATTCCGAAACCAGCAAAACATATCTTTATCCCTAAAAAGAAAAATAGCAGAAAAATATTTATTGTAATTTTCTTAAAATCTATCTTCATGCTTGCTTATTTTTACCAATCTACTGTTTCGGCTTTAACTGCTGTAAATGAGTTAGTTCCTGAATATGATCCAGGTTGTGTTCCATTAGGAATCTGTAATCCCCAATAAACTTTTTTATCGCTTAAAGTTGCAGTGCTTGTAGTCTTCGCCAAATTCAATTCAAGTTCTGTTGCATCTGCTTGGAGCGCTGTAGCTGCTGAATATGCAACTGCGCTCGTTGCATATTTTTGACTACTAGTTGCGATTGAATTAGCACCGCTGGTCATTTGATTTCCTGAGATATTAGTATCTAAACCGCAATTTCCTGTCGCCTGGACTGTTACATATTGAGGCAACGCTGTTCCATCAGCGATTTCTCCAACAGCAAGTGATCCATAATTGATTGCATTAGTAACATCAAGGGCAAGCCAAGTATTTAACTCAACACCTGAAGAATCTGCTGTTCCTTGACCAATTTGATCTAATGCATATCCTGTTGCCAACCAATTTTGAGCTGCATATGGAGTACCGACATCAGTTGGATCAGCATGATATTTTATGCTCGTGTTACAATTATATGTCTGAGTAATTCCCGAGTCGCAAACGCTATCTCCTGAACACGATTGATTATAATAACAACTATTATTATCTTGCGCTGTACAGGTTGCAGAACTTCTGTAAACAGATGTTGTTACTCCTGTGACATCTGCACAACCATTATTATCAGTAACTTCCATTGTTGTTACTGTTGTCGTAGCTCCTGCTGTTCCTTCGGCATCTAAAGCAATCACCCTCCCTCCATTCAAAACAACGCTTGAGACAGTTGGAGCAACATCATTTATAGTAACTGAAGCGTCTGTCCCATGAGATCCTCCACTAGCCGCAAAATTATGGCTGTCAAAAATATAAGCATAACTTGTTGTCGCTCCATGCGGTGCTGGAGTCGGCAATGTAAATGAACAATTTGCGTCCGAAGCTGTCAAACTTGAAGAACACCATGTATCGCCATTTCCTCCATCGCATTGGGTTCCTGAGATTCCATCTGTTCTACAGACTAAAAGAAATACTTGATCAGAATGTTCTGAATCAGCATCAGATGATGTTGTATAAATTGTTACACTCTGACCAGGATTTTTAGGACCTGTGTCAGCCAAGGCTGTAAAAGTCGGTCTGTGATTTACATGGAAAGGAGATCCATTGTTTCCTGTTCCTTGAGAGCTTGCAGAACATTGGCTTGAAGCTGAATAATCGCAAACAAAAGCAAACCAGTCGCTTGTTTCTTCCCAAGCTGCCAATGTAGTAGTGGAACAACTTGCTTGAGCATCATCATTGGTTTTTCCTGAATAACACCAAGCTCCTCCAGTACATGTAGGAGTTGCATTATTATTTGCAGTTATAGCATCTGTTTTACAAATCGCTAAGTAATACTGATCTCCATTGTCATCATTAGCAGTGACAGTAAAAGTGACATCGCTTCCAACATTAACAGGGTTTGTAGATGTAATCCCTCCATCAGACGGTCCATCTGTAATATTAGGAGCAACACCAGCAACTACAACAGATGTCGCAGCGTTATCAGCATCAGCAATATTTAAAAAATTTTTTTGAGATATTAAAAATGCTGTTGTTAATATTCCGACCAAAAATATAAAAATAAATAATGTTTTTTCACTATGATAAGAACTCATATTTTTCTTTAATTCAAATTATAACACTTTTTTAAAAAATATAATTGTGAATAACTTTAAAATTACCAATCTGCTGTTTCGCCTTTAACTGCTGTAAATGAGTTAGTTCCTGAATATGATCCAGGTTGTGTTCCATTAGGAATCTGTAATCCCCAATAAACTTTTTTATCGCTTAAAGTTGCAGTGCTTGTAGTCTTCGCCAAATTCAATTCAAGTTCTGTTGCATCTGCTTGGAGCGCTGTAGCTGCTGAATATGCAACTGCGCTCGTTGCATATTTTTGACTACTAGTTGCGATTGAATTAGCACCGCTGGTCATTTGATTTCCTGAGATATTAGTATCTAAACCGCAATTTCCTGTCGCCTGGACTGTTACATATTGAGGCAACGCTGTTCCATCAGCGATTTCTCCAACAGCAAGTGATCCATAATTGATTGCATTAGTAACATCAAGGGCAAGCCAAGTATTTAACTCAACACCTGAAGAATCTGCTGTTCCTTGACCAATTTGATCTAATGCATATCCTGTTGCCAACCAATTTTGAGCTGCATATGGAGTACCGACATCAGTTGGATCAGCATGATATTTTATGCTCGTGTTACAATTATATGTCTGAGTAATTCCCGAGTCGCAAACGCTATCTCCTGAACACGATTGATTATAATAACAACTATTATTATCTTGCGCTGTACAGGTTGCAGAACTTCTGTAAACAGATGTTGTTACTCCTGTGACATCTGCACAACCATTATTATCAGTAACTTCCATTGTTGTTACTGTTGTCGTAGCTCCTGCTGTTCCTTCGGCATCTAAAGCAATCACCCTCCCTCCATTCAAAACAACGCTTGAGACAGTTGGAGCAACATCATTTATAGTAACTGAAGCGTCTGTCCCATGAGATCCTCCACTAGCCGCAAAATTATGGCTGTCAAAAATATAAGCATAACTTGTTGTCGCTCCATGCGGTGCTGGAGTCGGCAATGTAAATGAACAATTTGCGTCCGAAGCTGTCAAACTTGAAGAACACCATGTATCGCCATTTCCTCCATCGCATTGGGTTCCTGAGATTCCATCTGTTCTACAGACTAAAAGAAATACTTGATCAGAATGTTCTGAATCAGCATCAGATGATGTTGTATAAATTGTTACACTCTGACCAGGATTTTTAGGACCTGTGTCAGCCAAGGCTGTAAAAGTCGGTCTGTGATTTACATGGAAAGGAGATCCATTGTTTCCTGTTCCTTGAGAGCTTGCAGAACATTGGCTTGAAGCTGAATAATCGCAAACAAAAGCAAACCAGTCGCTTGTTTCTTCCCAAGCTGCCAATGTAGTAGTGGAACAACTTGCTTGAGCATCATCATTGGTTTTTCCTGAATAACACCAAGCTCCTCCAGTACATGTAGGAGTTGCATTATTATTTGCAGTTATAGCATCTGTTTTACAAATCGCTAAGTAATACTGATCTCCATTGTCATCATTAGCAGTGACAGTAAAAGTGACATCGCTTCCAACATTAACAGGGTTTGTAGATGTAATCCCTCCATCAGACGGTCCATCTGTAATATTAGGAGCAACACCAGCAACTACAACAGATGTCGCAGCGTTATCAGCATCAGCAATATTTAAAAAATTTTTTTGAGATATTAAAAATGCTGTTGTTAATATTCCGACCAAAAATATAAAAATAAATAATGTTTTTTCACTATGATAAGAACTCATATTTTTCTTTAATTCAAATTATAACACTTTTTTAAAAAATATAATTGTGAATAACTTTAAAATTACCAATCTGCTGTTTCGCCTTTTACAGCTGAAAAAGTATTTGTTCCAGAATATGATCCAGCACCAACGCCTCCAGGAATTTGCAAGCCCCAATAAACATTTTTCCATGGAAGCGCGCTGGTTGTTGTCGGTTTTTTAACATTTAATTCAAATTCTGTAGCAGCTCCTGAAAGCGCTGTAGCAGACGAATAAGCTATTGAGCTTGTCGCATATTTTTGTTGCTCGACATTTATCGTTCCTGCGCCTGTCATATTCGTTCCAGAAATATTAACGTCAATTCCAACATTTCCCGAAGCATAAACTTTGGTTGTAGTAACTAAAGAATCGCCATTTGCCATTTGTCCAGAAACTAATTGTCCATAATCTATTTGATTATCAACATTCAAAGATACAAAACTTTGTAATTCCACTCCACTTGCACTTTCAGCGCTTCCGCTTGCTCCTTCATCAAGGGCTGCAACAGTTGCTTTCCATGTTTCCGCTTCCCGTACCGAACCAGCATCTGTCGGATCGGCATGGTATTTGAAATTAACAGTGCAAGTATAAGCCTGATTAACACTGCCTGAGCAAGATCCTTTTGTGCACGAAATATTATAATAACAATTATTATTATTTTGTGATGTGCATCCTCCCGATCCTATACCTGTCGGGTAAGCACGTACTGCAGCAGACACAATGTCGTCACAGCCATTATTATCTGTCACATCTGCAGTAATATTTATATTTTTATTTCCTGAAGTTCCTTCTCCGCCATCAGATAAATCAATATCCACTCCTCCATTTATTGTTATATTAGAAACTGAGGGCGCAACATTATTCACTGTAAATGTGCCTAATGCTCCATTATTAGAAGATCCTGATCCATGTTCATCAAAAACATAAACATAAAAATTTTGCGTTCCTTCTGATGGTGTCGGAGCGCTTGACTGGCAACTACATTCAGTACCGCATGTCTCTTGATGGCACCATTCAGCCGAAGTGCATCCTGAAGAATTGGCTGATTGAGTTTTACAGAAAAAAAGATTTACCGCATCCCCATCAGGTTCAGAAGAACTTTGAGTAGTAACCCAAAAATTAATAACGTCTCCCGGATTCAAAGGAGTTGGCGCTGCGTAAGGACTAGTAAAATCTTCTGGCAGATGATTCACTTCAAAAGGCGATCCAGAATCTCCGGACCCTTGATTTGATGAAGAGCATTTACTATCGCTGGCATGATAATCGCAAACAAAAGCATACCAAGGATTGCTTGTATCCCAAGCTGCCAATGTAGTAGTAGCGCAACTTGCTTGAGATGCTGAGGCAGTTGATCCTGAAACGCACCAAGATCCTCCAGTGCATGTGGGAGGAGCGTTATTATTTGCTGTAATAGCATTTGTCTTACAAATCGCCAAATAATAATTATCTCCATCTCCATCAATCGCGGTTGCTTGAAAAGTCACATCGCTTCCGACATTAGTTGGAGAAGTTGAAGTTGAAGCAGGATTCTCAGCCGGTCCAGATGAAATAGTCGGAGCATTATTGGGTGGATTCCAAGTTATAACAATTTTAGCATAATCAGTTCTTAAACTGTTTGTGT
>JAGOPM010000007.1 GCA_017991975.1 Candidatus Parcubacteria bacterium
AAAATCAGTATCTTTTAATCCTTTAGCAAGGTCTGTAAGATTGCGTTTTGCAATTTCATCAAGCTTTTTTGGATCTTTTCCTAAAAAATCCCATTCATATAATGATTGCAAAGCAATTGATCTTGCCAAATGTCTGGAAGCCATAAAATTTTAAAATGCTAAAATAATTTTATTTTATAAAAAGATTACTCTTCTTTTTGGTCCTTTTGGGCCAATTCCTTAGCCTTCTCTTTTCTTTGTTTTTTGTCCAATTTCTTGAACACATCAAAGACTTCTTTGCCTTTATAATATCCGCAATTGGAACATGCTATATGAGGCAAAATCGAGCTATTGCATTTCGGGCAAACGGCTAATTTAGCTCTTTTTGCTTTTACTTGTGATCTTCTAAGATCCCTCATTCCAGAGGTATGTCTTCTTTTTGGTGTTGGCATAGTATTTTTTCAATATCTATGAATATATCAGATTTGCGTCAAAAATCAAGCCCTTTTAATGCTTTTATTATCTTACTAAAAAACTCAGGTATAGCTTTCATAACAGTTCCTGATAATTCGTTTATCCATTGGATATCATCAGGACCAGTATCTTTTATTTCTTCGAATTGAGGACGAGTTGGAATTCTATCACTCTCGCAAGTGATACCTAAACTTTGATCAGTAGCTCTTAATGTTATTCCATAATTGTAAACTTTCAAAAAGCTTAATTTCGGGCTTATGTCGTATTGATTGAAAAAAATCGGCGGATCACCAGGAGTTTTTATTTCATATTTATAATCAACATTATCCAAAGCACTTATCCAAGGATCTGTAATTTGATCTTGTTTTTCGATAATCCATTCCCAATCACAATCATCTCCATCGCAAACAGAGTTATTCTGAAGTTCGACAATTTCCTCTAACTTATGTTCAGCCGGAGAAAATTCAAAATTAACACTGGGATATTGAGGATGCGTTTCTAAATTATAAATATCAGACCAATCAGACCAATATTCTCCCTCATCTTCTGAAGATGCCCTAACCCTAAAATCATACATTGTCTTATAACCTAAGTTAGGAAGCATATTTAAAATCGCAGTATTAGATTGACTAGCAAAAGAATATTCATAAATTGGGTTGCCAGATTCTAATACTTGAATTTGTATTCTTTTCTGCAAATCACCATTTTTAGGAGGATTATATGTCCAAGAAAAATTCAAGTTATAAGAACATTCTGGACCGAGCCCAACAGTAAAATCAGTTGGCTTTCCAGGAACTTCTTTTGAAAGATAATTTGTGTAAACAGCATATTGATTCGAGCTTCCATCGCTTTTAGAATTAAAACTTATCCAGCCGAGAGCGACATCACCCCAAGCATAACCTAGAAATTCTCTTGGATTAGAATTGTCTATAAGAAGAGAAAAATTTGAATCATTAAATTTTATCCATCCATCAAAACCATCAGTATCAGAATCTTTTCCTGACAAAGCTCTGCCCCATCCTCTTATTTTCGTAGTTCCTGAATCTTGATAAGCTTCAGCCAAACAATCGCCAGATGTTTCATCAGATGGCGGAACACCGGCTTGACTTTGATCAAATGTTATCCAGCCTATATTCTCAGACCAAGCGTAGCCTTCCAAACATCCATCATTTTTTATATTCACGCCATAATCATTTCCAGAACATGATTGCGAACCAGGACCATCTGGATCGCAATTAAAACTTATCCAGCCGATATTCTCAGACCAAGCGTGTCCCCAGACATTTTGATTAGACCCTGCGATTGCTGGAGAGGCAAAAATAAACATCAAAAAAATTAGAAAAATAATTTTTCTCATATAAAAATAATCTTTCTATTATTATAAAGCTTTAATAAAAAAACTAAAATAAACAATTCACACACCTGCAGCTTGATACCCTGTCCCAATATGGTAAAATTAAATTACCAGCGCACATTAAATTTTTATTTATTACGCTCGACAATTCTTTTCTAAAAAAAAGAATCTAAAATTATACCGCAAATATAATTCAAAAATTAACAGAACTGATATAAGAGCTCTGCACGAAAAAACAAGAACAAATAGAGGATTTTATCGATAGTCCTCTATTTTTTTATCTTTAAAAATAAGTTTTGAAAAGCGGAAAAAATCAATTATAATTATTTTAACATTTATGAAATTCACTCATCTTCATACTCACACCCATTATTCATTACTTGACGGCGTTGCTCAAATACCGGCTATGCTGGATTATGCAAAAAATCTAGGTATGGATTCATTAGCGATCACCGATCATGGGAATATATATGGAGCAGTTGAATTTTTCAAAGAAGCTAAGAAAAGAGGAATAAAACCAATAATCGGTTGTGAAGTTTATGTAGCCTTCGAGAAAATGACTGATATGAGGCCAAATATCGATTCGACAAGATACCATTTAATATTATTGGCTAAAGATCGAGAAGGATATAAAAATCTTGTAAAACTGATAACTAAAGCGCATTTAGAAGGTTTTTATTATAAACCTAGAATCGATGAAGAATTATTATTCAAATATTCTAAAGGATTAATCTGTCTTTCTGCTTGTATTCAAGGAAAAATCCCTCAATTGATAATCCAAGGAAAAACAGAAGAAGCTCAAGATACTATAAAAAAATATTCTAATGCCTTTGGCGATGGTAATTTTTATCTTGAAATCCAACATCATCCTAATATTGAATACCAAGGAAAGGTAAATAAAGCTCTGATTGATTTTTCCAAAAAACTGAACATTCCTTTAGTCGCTACTAATGATATTCATTATCTGAGACCAGAAGATAATTATCCTCAAGATATTTTAATGATGATAAATACTGGAACGACTATTGAAAATAAAGAAAGACTCACAATGATCGATGAGGATTTTTCCATGAGATCCCCTGAGCAAATGGAAAAAGATTTCAAAGATGTTCCTGAAGCGATAAGTAACACTCAAAAAATAGTAGATGCTTGCAATTTCGAATTTGAATTAGGGAAATATAAACTTCCTCATTTTGAAATACCAACCGGAGAAAAAGAAGAAGACTATCTGAAAAATTTATGTTTGAAAGGATTAGAAAAAAGAGGCATGCAAGATTCTCAAGAAGCAAAAGAAAGATTGGAATTCGAGTTAGGAGTCATAAATAAAATGGGATTTGCCTCGTATTTCTTGATAGTGCAAGATTTTGTGAATTGGGCAAAAAACAATGGAATAGTCGTAGGCCCAGGAAGAGGTTCTGCCGCTGGATCAATCGTTGCATATTTATTGAATATCACTGAAGTTAATCCGTTCAAATACGCGCTTCTTTTTGAAAGATTTTTAAATCCCTCCAGAATATCAATGCCTGATATTGATATGGATTTTGCAGATGTCAGGAGAGGAGATGTTTTAAAATATGTAGCTTCAAAATACGGAGAAGACCATGTCGCCCAAATAATAACTTTTGGAACAATTGCAGCTAGAGTTTCAATAAGAGACGTAGGAAGAGTTTTAAATTATCCTTATTCTTATTGTGATAAATTGGCAAAGATGATACCGATGTTCCATACACTCCAAGAAGCAATAGAAAAAGTTGAAGAATTCCGAGAAATATACAACAGCGATCCAAAAGCAAAAGAATTAATAGATTTAGCTAAAAGAATCGAAGGTGTCGTAAGACACGCATCAACTCATGCTTGCGGAGTTGTAGTAAGCCCGCAACCTCTTGATGATTGGATACCAACTCAGAGATCACCATCAGACCAGGAAACAATTGTCACGCAATTCGATATGCAAAATGTCGAAGCTTTAGGATTTCTCAAAATGGATTTCTTAGGATTACGCAATTTAACTGTGATTGAAAATACTATCCGCTTAGTCAAAAAATTGCATAATGTTGATATAAATATCAATAACCTTCCTGAAGACGACGATAAAACTTTCCAACTTTTACAAAAAGGAGATACTACTTCTGTTTTTCAATTGGAATCTTCTGGAATGAAACGCTATTTAAAACAACTAAAACCTACAGAAATGGAAGATATTGTCGCTATGTGCGCTTTATATCGCCCTGGGCCGATGCAATTCATTCCTACTTATATTGCAAGGAAACATAAGCGCGAACCAGTAACTTATTTACATCCAAATTTAGAGCAAGTTCTCAACAAAACTTACGGACTAGCCATTTATCAGGAACAAATCATGCAAATCTCTCAAGTGATTGCAGGATTCAGTTTAGCCGAAGCTGACACATTAAGAAAAGCCATTGGTAAAAAGATTTTAACATTATTACAAGAACAAGAAGTTAAATTTATTGCTGGCGCAATCAAAAATGGAGTTGATAAAAAAATTGCAAAAGAAATCTGGGAATGGATAATGCCTTTTGCATCTTACGGATTCAACAAATCGCATGCTGCTTGTTACGCAGTCATCGCCTATCAAACAGCTTACTTAAAAGCCCATTATCCAACTGAATATATGTGTTCAGTTCTTAATTCTGAAAGCGGAGATGTTGAAAGAATAGCTTTCTTAATCGATGAATGCAAAAAAATGGAAATGGAAATTCTTCCTCCTGAAATAAATGAAAGCTATCCTACTTTTACTGTTGTATCAGAAAAAAGAATAAGATTTGGACTTCAAGCAATAAAGAATGTTGGAGAGAAATTAGTTGAAACCATCACTCAAGAACGCAAAGCCAATGGAAATTTCAAGAGTTTAGAAGATTTTTTAGAAAGGGTCCATTGCAATACTTTGAATAAAAAATCGATGGAAAGCATGGCCAAAGCAGGAGTCTTTGATAATTTCGAAGAACGCAACAAGCTTTTAGAGAATATGGAAAAAATACTGGAGCATGCACGCGCTCAACAAAAATCCAAAGAAAATTCTCAAAAATCATTATTCGGAGGAGACGATGAAAAATACAAAGCAAAACTAATGATGATAGACGCCCAGCCAGCCAGGAAAACTCAAATGCTTGCATGGGAAAAAGAATTATTGGGATTGTATGTTACAGGGCACATCCTTGAAAAGTATCAAAAAATTTTTGATGGAAGAACCGTGCCAATAAAAAGAATAAATGATGATTTATTGAATAAAGAATCGCCTGAAATTGCTTCTATAAAAATAAAAGAAGGCCAAAAAGTTGTCATCGGAGGAACAATTGCCAAGCTCAAAAAAATAATAACTAAAAATGGAAAAATAATGTTTTTCATGGGCATGGAAGATTTGACCGATAAAATCGAAGTAGTTGTTTTTCCTTCCCTTATTGAAAAAACACCCCAAGCTTTTGTTGAAGATAAAGTTGTATTTGTTTCTGGTAGAATTGATATGAGAGACGGAAACCCCAAAATAATCGCTGAAGATATAAAAGAAATCAAAGAAGTATAAGCAAAGCCACCTATCAATAGGTGGCTTTTAAACTGTATTTTTAAATTTTTAACTTAAAAGAATTCTATAAACTCTTTTGTGTCCATCAGCTTCTCTTCTTTAGTCTTTGTGTCTCTTACATTAATCTTTTCTGATTCTACTTCTTTATCCCCTAAAACTAATAAATAAGGAATTTTTTGAATTTCGCCATTTCTAATTTTTTTAGAAACGGATTCGTTTTCATCAATCAATTCACATCTAATATTTTTTGCTGATAAATCATTAAATATTTTTTTCGCGTAATCAATATGTTTTTCCGAAACCGGCAAAATTTGGCATTGCACTGGAGCCAACCACAATGGCAACTGGCCACCATGAAATTCTAACAATACTCCAATAAATCTTTCAATTGATCCCAATATTGCTCTATGAATCATTATTACTCTTTTCTTTTCTCCATTGCTATCAATATAATTTACATCAAATCTTTCTGGCAAATTAAAATCAATCTGAACTGTTGTTAATTGCCATTCCCTTCCCAACGCATCTTTTACTTTGATATCTATCTTTGGACCATAAAAAGCTCCGCCACCTTCATCAATCTGATATTCAAGTTTTTGATCTTCTAATGATTTTTTGATTACATTAATCGCCTTTTCCCAAACAACATCGTCTCCAATAGAACCTTCTGGTCTTGTTGAAACATAAATATTTAGATCTTTAAATCCAAAATCTTTAAACATTTCAAATGTAAGATTCAAAATATTTATAATTTCACTTTCTACTTGATCCTCTCTGCAAAAAATATGAGCATCGTCTTGAGTAAATCCTCTAACTCTTGTTAAGCCATGTAAAGTGCCTGATTTCTCATAGCGATAAACTGTTCCAAGCTCGCAATATCTCACAGGCAAATCGCGATAGCTTCGTAAATCATTCTGATATGCCAAAATATGAAATGGACAATTCATCGGCTTAATCTGATAATCTTCTTTTTCTGCTCCTTCTTTTTCGTCTAAATGAATCGGCGGATACATACTGTCAGAATAAAATCCAGTATGCCCAGATGTATTCCATAAATTTATTTTCGCCAAATGCGGACTGCATATCAATTGAAATCCATTTGCCAAATATTTATCTTCAGCATATCTTTCGATAATCTTTTTCAATCTTGCTCCTTTAGGATGCCACAAAATCAATCCTGGCCCCAATTTCTCATTAATATGAAACAAATCCATTTTCTGACCAAGAATCCTATGGTCTCTTTTCTGCGCCTCTTCCCTCTTTTTTAAAAAATCATCCAACTCTTCCTTGTTTAAAAAAGCTAATCCGTAAATGCGGGTAAGCATTTTATTTTTTTCATCTCCGAGCCAATAAGCTCCAGCCAATCTGTCCAAAACAAAACAATCGGGCTTTATCTCTTTGCTGGAATCAACATGAGGTCCAGCGCAAAGATCGATAAAATCACTTGATTTATAAATTGAAATCTCTTCTCCTTCGTCAATATTGCTTATTAATTCTGTTTTATACGGCTCATCTGCAAAAAGTTCTAAAGCTTTTTCCCTGGAAATAATTTCTTTTTCAAATTTCAAATCTCTTGAGCATATTTTTTTCATCAATTTCTGAATTTCTTTTAAATCAGCTTCCGTCGGAGATTTTGTCGGAAAATCAAAATCATAATAGAACCCATCGTCTATTGCTGGGCCGATCGCTATTTTAACATCCGGGTAAAGCTCTTTTACAGCTATTGCCATTATATGAGCAAGTGAATGTCTAATTTTATCAATGTTTTCCATAGTTAAATTATGTTTTCAGTATATATAATATTTATTATTTTTAAAAGGCTTATACCTATTTAAAAATTTTAATAATATGGTATAGTTTAAAAATTCAAGAAAATTAATAAATAATAAATTGAGAGGAAGATATTTGTTATTATTTATGGTTATAACTTATGTCCACATATCATATCACAACATTAGGATGCGCTATGAATTTGTCAGATAGCGAACGCATAGCCTCAAAATTAGAAAATCTTGAATATACTCAAGCATCAAGCCAGAAAGATGCTGATTTAATTGTGATAAACATGTGTTCTATCAGGCAAGCAGCCGTAGATAGGGTTATTGCTATAAAAAATAAATTAAGGCCTAATCAAAAAACAATTTTAACAGGCTGTATTGTAAAAGATGATATTTCGAAACTAAGCAAAATCTTTGATTATATCTTACCCATCAAGTCTCTGTCTGTTTGGGAAAAATATTTAAATCAAAATAATGCTATAGGTTTTGCCAAAGAAAGACGCATGCCCGAAAACGAACTATTAAATATCAGCTATCTTAAAGGAAAAGCAAAATATGGCAACAATTTTTCCATTAATATACCAATTTCCTATGGATGCAATAATTTTTGCTCTTATTGCGTAGTTCCATACACCAGAGGTCCTTTAGTCTGCAGAAATCCAAAAGACATCATCCAAGAAGCAAAAAATGCAATAAAAAATGGAGCTAAAGAAATCTGGCTTTTAGGACAAAATGTAAATGACTATAAATATAAAATCAAAAAGATTGAAAAGAATCAAAAAGATTTTTTTGACTTTTCAGATCTCGTCTATGAATTAAACGACATTCCTGGAGATTTTTGGATAAGATTTACCAGCCCGCATCCCGCCCAAATGTCAGATAACTTTATCGATGCCATAGCAAAATGCCAAAAAATGACTCCATATATAAATTTTCCAGTGCAGGCAGGAAATGATGATGTTTTAAAAAATATGAACAGGCCTTATACAATAAAACAATATAAAGCCTTAGTTAAGAAAATTAGAGCAAGATTCAAAAAATTCCGCCAAGGCGACGAGAAAACTGTCGCCCTTTCTACAGACATCATAGTCGGTTTTCCAAATGAAACAGAAAAACAATTCAGGAATACTGTTAAATTGATGGAAGATATCAGTTTTGATATGGCATATATCGCAGAATACTCTCCACGCAAAGGAACACCCGCCGCAAAAATAGACAATATAAAAAATTACGATAAAAAAGAAAGATTTCGAATCTTAAACAACGCTTTGTCCAAAGAAGTCTTAAAAAATAACAAAAAATTTGTTGGCAAGACTTTGCGATGCCTCGTATTCAACAAAAAACCCGGGAAAAATATTTATTTTGCTAAAACCAGACATTATAAAACAGTTGTATTTAACAGCGATAAAAATCTTATTGGAGAATTTGCGAACTTAAAAATAAAAAAAGCCGAGTCATTTATTTTGCAAGGAGAATTATGCAACAAATAAGCAAACCAAAACTTATTGTAATTCTTGGGCCAACAGCTTCAGGAAAAACAAATTTATCAATAAAACTTGCCAAATATTTCAATGGCCAGATAGTTTCTGCTGATTCCAGACAGATTTATAAACATATGGATCTTGGAACTGGAAAAATTTCCAAAAATGAAATGCAAGGCATCAAGCATTATATGCTTGATATAATTACTCCTGACAAAAAATTCTCAGCCGGACAATATAAAAAAGAAGCAACATCTTGTATCAAGAAAATATTGAAATCAAAAAAAATTCCTTTCTTAGTTGGCGGATCAGCAATGTATATCTATTCCATAGTAAAAGGATGGGAATTCCCTGAAACAAAAATTGATTGGAACAAAAGAAAAGAATTGGAACAAAAACCTATAGAAGAGTTATTGGAATTATTAAAACAACTTGATCCAAGAAGATATAATACCGTACAAAAAGAAAATAAACGAAGAATTATAAGAGCAATAGAAATAGCAGAACAACTCGGAAATGTTCCTGAGATAAAAAATAATCCTGAGTTTGATTGTTTGCTGATAGGAATAAAAAAAGAAGGCGAAGAATTAAGGAAAGCTATAAAAAAAAGAATGATAAAAAGGATAAAGCAAGGAATGATAGAAGAAGTAAAAAATCTTCACGATAAAAAACATATTCCTTGGGAACAGCTTGAAGCTTTTGGTCTTGAGTATCGCTGGATTTCTCGATTCCTGCAAAAAAAGATTACAGAAAAAGAAATGCTATTCCATTTAGAAGCTGACATCTGGCGCTTCTCCGGCCATCAAATGAATTGGTTTAAAAAAGACAAAAATATTCACTGGATAAACTCTTCTATCCAAGCTAAAAAATTAATTAATGATTTCATCAAATAAAACTTGAAAAAATAAACGGCTAAGTTCTCTTAGCCGTTTATTTTGTTATGAATAAAGGGTTTCTGGCTATACACTAAACGGCTAAATTCATTTAGCCGTTTAGTGTTTTCTATACGAATATATTATAAAATTTATACCTCGATGACCAGCATTTTCTCCGCTCTCCTGACATCTGCTAAAAGTTTAGATCTGTCTTTATTAAACAAAGTCAGATCGCAAACGCTCTTCCCTCCATTCTTTGCAAAAACAGCTCTATCCCCAACTTTTTTATTCTGCTTTATATGATAAAAAGATTCTAAATTTTTTATCTTTTTTATCCCCTTTATTTTAGAAATCATTCCTTCTTTCTTTGAAAAAAATTGTAAAACCGCTGTGTATCCTTTCACTTTTTTAGGAATTGCCGGTTTTTTAGGAATACGTATCAAGACATCATTCAAAGAATGATTTATGCCAAATGAAAGATTATACATTACATGCCTAAATCCTCCTATCCTCGGACCGATTTCTATCACTTTCCATCCTTTTTCAGTTTTCATCAATTCTACATGAACAGTAGTGCTCCTCAAACCTAAAGCCCTAACTCCTTTTTTCGTCGCCTCTTGCGCGTCTTCAATCGAAATTTTACTTAATTGGGTCGGAGTCATCCTCATATATCCGAAAAAATCATCAAATCCAATTTGCTTTCCTGTTTTCACATAAACCAAAGGGCAAAACCAAATCTTTCCGCGGGAATTTACATAAGCGTCTACAGAATACATATCTCCCTCCATGAATTCCTCTGCCAATATCTTAGGCTCGCTGTGTCTGCCATTTTCTTTATAAATCTTCTTAATTTTTCTAAATGCTTTTCTCAATGTATCTTCAAGTTCTTCTTTGTGATAGCAAATATTTACAAGCAAGCTTGAGGCCAATTCAGCTGGTTTTATTATCATAGGGAAACCAACTTCATTCTTCAAAACCTCCAAAGTTTTTTTAGTGCAATCTCCGATAACTTTGAATTTAGGGGTTATCCTTTTATCATAAATAGAGAATAATTCTCTCATCATCACTTTATCAGTTGCCCATTTTAAAGATTCGCTAGTAGGAGCTCTTAAATAAGGGACATGCGGAGTTATTTTTGCAAAAAATGGGACCTGCGCCTCACCTCGGCAAACTATCGCTAAAAGCCGATCTTGATAAGGAAGCAAAGTTTTAGCGATTTTTGACGGAGAACCAATATCGCAGGACAAAAAAACATCAACATTGCTATTGCGCTCAATGTTGACAATTTTCTTTTTAGAATCCCGGATAACAGCTATACCAAGCTTCTGCCTTGATTGCTTGGCATAAGCTAAAACATTTTCAATGTTATCCTTAGTGGCATTATTGACAAACAGGATGAGATCCCTCTTTTTTTCCATAGGGCTGATTATCTTGAGTATAAGATAAAGTATAAATATCTCCTCGTTTTGTCAATAAGCAAAGTCAAAAACAAAAAATTGTTGTTTAAAACCAGATATTTACAAAAAATAATATAAAGACAAAGACTATTACTAAAATGCTTCCAAGCAAAATAAGGGCGTAATTCTTGTCCATTGATTCAACTATTGGTTTTAGCGCCTGGAATATTATCAGCAATGACATAAATGCGATAACATAATCAAGATTTATTCTTGTTCCAAAGATATTTATCTCAGGAGTCATTATCGAAAGAAGAATCAATGACGCAAAGATTATTATCGCTACATTATCTTTTAAAATTTTATTTATTTGATTCATATTATTTTTTAAATTAATCAACAAAAAATCCGGCAAAATACATAAACAATATGCCTATAAGAAAAAACAAATAACTGGCAATAGATTTTGACAAAGTATTCTCTTTATGCAATTCAGGCACTAAATCAGATGCTGAAATATAAATAAATCCTCCTGCCGCAAAAGGTATTAAAAATTTTGCTATATAATCAACTTGCTGGCTAAGTTTCCAAGCCACTATCGCGCCTAAAACAGCGAATAAAGCTGATAACAAGTTTAAAAGCAAGGCTCTTCCCTTTTTCATTCCTCCATAAATCAATACAGAAAAATCTCCTATTTCTTGAGGTATCTCATGAAGCAAAACCGCTAAAGTCGTAGTTATTCCTAATTTTATATCTGCAAAAAAACTTACAGCTATAAGCATGCCATCTATAAAATTATGAAATCCATCGCCTAAAAGATTCATATATGTGAACATATGGAATTTGCAATCTCCTTCCAGATGGTGGCAATGTCTCCAATAAAAAATTTTCTCCAAAAGGAAAAAAATTGAAAATCCTAAAATAACATAAATAAAAACATCCGCCCCTTGAAAATATTGCATCGCTTCAGGTATCAAATCAAAGAAAGCGCTGCCGATCATTGATCCAGCTGAAAAAGCCACGAATATCAGCAATATTTTCTCCAAAAAATCTTTTTTTACAAGCAAGGAAAAAATACCGACAAGCGAGATAGCGCTCACGATAAGTGTTGCAATAATTGGATATATTATTCCCATATAATATTTTATTTCTTAAGCCTGCCAATCATGCAAGATGCGAAAGATTTTGCCTTTTTCAAAAATTCTTTGGCCTCAGGGCTATTTTTTTCAGGATAACCCATCTTTGAAAGCATTGATATCGCTTTGGAGGAATCTTTTTGATCAAAAGAAACAGTTTGATTAGATATATCAACTTTCACATTGCTATATCCTATTTTTTCCAATGCCGAAATAATGCTTTTTTCACATCCTTGGCACTTTATATTGACCACTCCTATTTGAGCCATATTTTTTTCTTATTATATAATATTATATAATTTTTAAGAGTTATTGGCTACAGCTTGCAATTCTATCTTTTTATCTATCTTCTCCATCTCTTTTTTATAAAAGAAATAAACAACTAAAGCTCCTAAAAAATCAGCTACTGGGAAAGCAATCAATATTCCCATAAATCCAAAATATTTTGGAAGAATAATTATGCAAGGAATAAGAGCTATTAGTTCTCTAACTAAAGGTACAACCAAAGCTTCTTTTGCTTTTCCTAAAGCTTGATACATAGATCCGACAATCATCTGAAAACCTATTACTGGCTGCAATAATGAAGTAATCACAATAGTGATAATAGTTTTTTCGAGCAATTCTTGATTTTGCGTAAAAATGGCTGCCATAGGCTTAGGCAAAAAGACCAAAAATATCCAAGACAAAACAGAAATTACAGTTGCCCAAAAAATAGATTTTTTGACAGTTTCCTTAAGTCTGGAATATTTATGGGCGCCATAATTATATCCTGCAATCGGCTGCATGCCTTGCATCAATCCAAAAATCGGAACTGAAAGAAATATAAAAACATTAACCATTATACCGAAAGCCGCGATTGCCAAATCCCCGCCATAAATAGCCAATGAGTGATTCAAAATGACTGATCTTGTACTCATAGCCAATTGTCTGGTAAATATGGAAGACCCTACTGAAAAAATTTCTTTGATTATGCCTTTGTCTATTTTAAAAACAGCGTCTGAAAAATTAAGATGTGTTTCCTTAAAACCAAAATAATATATCGTCATTAAAAATCCTGCAAAAATCGAAATAATTGTTGCGATTGCCGCACCGGCAACACCCATTTTAAGCGGAAAGATAAAAAGATAATCTAAAGGAATATTTAAAACAGAACTTACCACCAATAATGCCATCGCAAATTTTGCTCCGCCTTCTGATCTTATAAGAGCGTTAGATGATGTCATAAACATATAAAAAAAAGAACCTGCAAATATCACCTGCATATAAGAATAAGCGTATTCATATATTTGCGGCGTAGCTCCGAAAAGCAAGAGCAAAGGTTTTAAAAAAATTAATCCTGTTATAGTGACAAAAATTCCAGAAAGACAGATCAATATTAAATAATTTCCTAAAACCTTATTCACTTTTTCTTTATCTTTTGCGCCTAATGCCCTTGAAATTATGGAAGCAGATCCTATACCAATCATACTGGAAAAAGAAGATATCATCACAAACATCGGAAAAGTCACAAAAACTCCAGCCAAAGCTATAGCGCCAGACCCTCTTTCGATGAAAATTGCATCAACTATATTATATAAGCTTGATATTATCATTCCGATAGCGGCAGGAACAGATTGTTTCCATAATAATTTTCCGATATCGCCATATTCTAATTCTTGGATTTTTTTCATAAAAACAATAAATTAAAAAATTTTATCATAAAAAATATAAAGCCCCTTTTGGAAACAAGGGGCTTTATATTTTTCTTTAATTAAATTAAGTCTCTCTTAAATACCCCCAATTATGAAGTTTATCACTATCCTCAAACCATCTATCTCCTATATCAGTCCTGTAATACATATTAGGAACAGTAATATTTTTTATTTTCTGGAACATATCATTTTGCGCCTGTTTCATTGTCGTTCCTGTTCCCACAACTGTCAATATTACACCAGCCGATCCAGCGACTAACCATTCTCCATCAACCAATTTCATATCTTCTATATGAATTCCTTCAAGATTATTTTTCTTGAATAGCACAGCTGCATTTTTTGAATAAGCTTCAAAAGTTGCTGGATCATCAAAAGGATATGGAGGGACAATAATTCTAGCCCCTACTTGAAATCCTTTCTTTGTCTTTATTGCAAAATTTTCTCCGCTAGCCAATCTATACAAAAATTCTGATATCGGCATAGTTATTCCTTCTTCTTGAATAAAAATTGTTGGATATCCGAATCTAGCAGTGAATTCTAAGGGAAAAATTCCAGAACCATTTACTATACAATTTAAATCAATATACCCAACATAGTGTTCTTCTCTTAATTTCACCTCCATTTTTTTCAATGTTGCATTAAACAATCTATTAGGCTCGCTCCAAAACATATTTGTCCCCATTTCTCCTGTCGAAGGACCAAGGTTACCAGGAAAGAGCTTCTTATGCTCAAAATTAATATTAATCGGATAAATAAATTCATTGCCGTTAAAATATGCTCCGACTGCTATCTCTACTCCAGAAATCTTTTTTTGCAGTTGCAATTCTTGAATAGATTTCGCCCAAGTCGTTTTATACGCCTCAAGAATTGATATCACATCTTGTCCATTTTCTTCTTCTCCGACAAAAAGAAGAATTTTAATGTTTCCAGCTTCTCCGCTTGGCTTAATAACATATTTATCAGGCTTTGATTTTACGAATTCTATAGCTTCGTCAAAAGAAGTAAAATTTTTATATGGAATTATCGGTATTCCCGCATTTTTAAGCTCTTCTTGACCGAAACTCCTATCGTCTTCCAATCTATCGGTATAAGGACTGCCGCCTACGACGAGCTTTCCTTTTTCTCTCAAGGCTTTAGCTTTTTCTCCTTGACCTAAAGTATCATCAAAAATGATAACATCTGCCCAATCGACTTCTTTTTCCCAATCATCTGTTTTTTCTACAAATCCGTCTCCAATATCTTTCTCATCGTTATCTCTAATATAAAATTTTACATTATGCCCTTCTTTTTTTACTTGCCAGGCAACATCGCTTATAAGACCTGTTAGCGAAATAAATAAAAAATTTTTTTGTTCCATAGAAATACATCAAAGGATTTTTAGCATTTATATTTTATTTTAATTGGCAGCTTTTTTATTTTACAATTATTTTACCCCTCATTGAAGGGTGAATTACGCAATAAAATTCATACGTTCCTGTAGCATTAAAAAAATAAGAATATGAATAATCTTTCCCGAAAACTCCCGTATCAAATTTATCTTCTACTGTTATTCTGTGATCCATATCATCTTCATTTTTCCATGTAACCTTAGTGCCTTTTGTTATTTCTACTTCATCGGGATAAAAATTAGAATTCCTGATATAAATTATTTTCTCTTCTAATTTCGGCACTCCCAGTGATAAATCTATAGTACTGGTATCCATAGGCACAATCCTCGGTTCTTTTATTAAAGCGTATTCAACTGAAGTTGCTGGAAGAGTAGAACTTGGCAAAAGCTCCATATCAAGTTTCATCGGAGCTAAATCATTTTCATTAGGCGCATTTGCATCCAAAATAAAAAAAATCAATAAAGATGTAATTACCCAAGTTGATGCTATTACAGCCCTTTTCATGACTTTATTATTTTTATTTTTAAAATTTTCAAAAATTCAAAAATAATCATTGTTATAATTCCGCAAGCAAAAGCTATTAAAAAATCTCCTACATTTAATATATCAAAATGGAAGGCATTGCGCAAAAAAGGAACATATAAAGAAATAATAATCATAGCTACTGCAAGAGATAAAATGATATAAGTTGCCTTGCCTGAAATTCTAAATGATTCAAAAATATTTTTTGACCAGGAAATATTTGATAATATCAAAGCTAAATTAGAAAAAACTAAAGCGACAAAAGCTATTGTACTGGCCTTATTAGAGAGAGATGTTCTATTGATAAAATAAAAAGTAAGAAATACTGAGAAAAGAACCATAAATCCCTGAAAAAAAGAAACAGCCAAAGTTTTGGAATCAAAAAGCTTGTGATGCAATTTTCTCGGAGGCTTAGCCATTATCCCTTTTTCCTCAGGAAGAGATTCATAGATTGTTGAAGAAGCGGGATCGATTATCAATTCCAAAAAAGCGATATGAGCCGGAAGCAAGACAATCGGAAGATTAAAAATAACAGGTAGAAATGCCATCCCGGCTATCGGTATATGAATCGCAAAAATATAAGCCACTGCTTTTCTTAGATTATCAAAAACTTTTCTCCCCATTCTGATAGCAGTGACTATTGAGCAAAAATCATCATCTAACAGAACTAATGATGAAGCTTCGCGCGCCACATCAGTACCCCTCATACCCATAGAAATGCCTATATGAGCTGCCTTTAATGCAGGAGCGTCATTTACACCATCTCCTGTCATTGCGACAATTTCTCCATTAGCTTTCAATGCATTAACTATATCCAGTTTCTGTTCAGGAAGCATTCTAGCAAAAATATTTGTATCTTTTATTTTCTCCCTTAATTCTAAATGATTCATTTTTGAAAGCTCCAATCCCGTAATAAAATTGTCCGGATCTTTTAGTCCAATTTTCTTTGCTACAAACTGAGCAGTCCCTGGATAATCCCCTGTTACCATTATTATCCTAATACTGGCCTGATATGCTTCTTTTAAAGAAGAATCCACAGATTCCCTAATAGGATCGATAAAACCTAATAATCCTAAAAATTTAAAATCAAAATCTTTTTGTGATTCTGGCAAGGCTATTGTTTTGACATGACTTGATTTAGCAACTCCTAAAACTCTGAAGCCGTTATCAGACATCTCTTTAACTTTTTTTAATATTTTTTCTTTTTTCCTATCGCTTATCTTGCAAATTTCTAATACTGATTCAGGAGCTCCTTTACAAGCAATCAAATATTTCCTTTTTTTCGGAAAATCCCAGACATGAGAAAGGGCCATGAAATGTTTCGACAAATGATATTCTTTCAAAAGTTTTAATCCATACTTCTCTATCAATTTTCTATTCCCATTGAAAGTCTTTATCTCTTTTTCTATTGGATCGCCTGATTGATGTCTGCTTGCCAATTCCGCATATTCCATCAATTCTTCCATTTCTTGATTAATTTCCTCAGCAGAATTAATTTCGTAAATTTTATCTTTAAAATAAATTGCTTCTAACTTCATTTGATTGGTTGTTAATGTCCCCGTTTTATCAACGCATAAAACCGTTGCCGACCCTAAAGTTTCAATGGCTGAAGGATTTCTCGTTAAAACATTATATTTTGACATTCTCCATGCCCCTAAAGTCATAAAAATTACAAAAACTACTGGAAATTCTTCTGGAAGCATAGACATTCCGACTGATAAACCATATAACAATCCATTCAAAAAATTTCCCTTATTAGAAGAATAAAAGAAGATTATCAATAAAAATAATGCTATAGAAAAAAAGAAAAAATATCTTGCAATTTTCTTAATTTCTTTTTTCAGTAAAGTTTCTTCATCTTTAATTGATTTTAAACTTCTTCCAATCCTCCCCATTTCCGTATCAGAACCAGTAGCTGCAATTTGGGCAATGCAGTGTCCAGATACAACCATTGTTCCAGAATAAACAAAAGAAAAACTTTCCTTTCCCGGCCTTTGCATTTTTGTTTGTCCATCCCATTGATCCTTCAAAACAGGCAGAGACTCTCCTGTAAGCAATGATTCATCAACGGAAAAATTAGAACAACTTAAAATTACTGAATCAGCTGGGATCCTATCGCCTTCTTGAAGGACTATCAAATCTCCAATTACAAGCTCTCTCCCAGATATTCTTTTTTGCTCTCCATCTCTTATAACCAAAGCTCTTGGACTGGATAAATTTCTCAATTCATGGAGTGTTTTTTCTGTTTTTCTTTCTTGATAAAAAGTTATACCTATAACAAAAAAAACAAAAGAAAATAACATCAAAGCCTCTTGTTTTGATCCTAATGAGAAATAAATAGAACAAGTTATTAAAAGCAACAAAAGCATCGGCTCCAAAACAACTTTCAAAAAAATTTGGAGGAAATTCTTATCCTCTGACCAAGGAAGCTCGTTATACCCTTTCTCTTTAAGAATTCTCTGAGCGTCAGATTCTTTTAAACCTATCAAAAAAAATTTTCCTGATTCTTGATCCATCAAATAATTATACAAAATTTTTTCTTTATAAAAATAAATCCCGCTTCAAGCGAGATCTATATCATTTTCCTTCTATAAATATTTTTCCATCAGCAGTCCTGCATTGCCTCGGATAGCTTTCCATAACAGCATATCCCGCTTGAGCACATTCGTCAAAACTAGATATATTTTGTTTGATTATATCTCCTTTTTTCAAATCTTCTTGAGGAAGAATTTTGAAATTATTTATAAACACTTCTTTGTTTTTTATTTGGAAATCAAAGACTGCTTTTACAACAATATGCCCATCTTCATATTCTACAGTCGCTTTATCTTCTGGATTAATTTCCAAAGAAGTAATATAAAATTTTCCTCCTAATACCTCCTTTTGAGGAGATATCTCAGAAATATGATTTTCAAGATATTCATTTATTAAAAGCTTCTTTTCTTCTTGATTTAATTGATCCTGATTTGTATTATCTTTCGATTGATCGACAAACGGAGCATTGGCAATCTTTTGTTGATTAAAAATCGAAAAAGCAATTATTATTAAAAGACAAGCTGCTGATAGATATATAATTTTTTTCATATTCAAAATAATTTTCTAAATTCAACTTAATTAATAATAACTTATTGATAAAAAAAATAAATGCCTATAAAAAAAAGACAGCTCATTTTTAATTAGCTGTCTTTTTAAAATTAACTTAAATGAATTCTGCCAAATTATTTCCTGTTCTAAAATACTTTTTTCTTAATGATTCAGCAATAAGTGAAATGGTTATTTCAAAGGTTTTTCCTTTATTAAAATTTTTTTCCTGAGCTATATCTTTTTCGGTTACTTCAATCTCAAAATCATCAATGCATTTATAGAGATCCTGTTTAGCTTCTGAAGACGCTTCGTCATCGGAATTAAATCTTATTTTTTTGAGAACTGCAGAATCAACTCTATTCAAAATATCAGTAATATTGCATTTGTCATTATGCTCCAGCGCGGAAGCTATAATAGCTTTTGACAACAAGACAGTCTCTCTAACACCTGGTTTTTCATAACATTCATTCTTAAATTCTTTTCTCTTTTCTTCAGGCAAATTAGAAACTATACCATTCAGGATATCTCTCCTATTAGAACAAAATTTTTTTCCGGAAAGCTTCCCAATATTGGAAAGCGCTTCTAATGCTTCTAAAATTGAATATTCTCCTTGATTTCGCATCCCGCCTCCTTAAGCGTTTTATTATTAAATATCTAAACACACAGTAAAGTAAAAAGGGCATTTTGTCAAAAAACAAAAAAGCGCCCCATAAGGGGCGCTTTTATAGATAATCGAAAAGATTACCAAGCTCTGTTATTGTTTCTGCCAAAGCCTCTTCCACCTCTGTCAAAGCCTCCTCTCTTAGGTCTGTCTTCAACTGGTCTAGCTTCATTGACAGTCAAATTTCTGCCATCTACTTCTTTACCATTGAACATCGAGATAGCATTCTGAGCTTCTTCATCAGTAGACATTTCTACGAATCCGAAACCTTTTGAGCGTCCAGACATTTTGTCTGTGATAACTGTGGCAGATTCAACTGTTCCAGCTTGAGCGAACAAATCTTTTAATGATTGTTCAACTGTTCCATATGAAAGATTGCCAACATACAATTTCTTAGCCATGTTTTTCTTACACAATTATTTTATTCCGCAAGACGACCACTTTACTCTATCTCAGCACACTGTTCGCGTGTAAGAAAAAAAGCAAAATAACTTGCTATTTAATAATAACACAACCTCATTATATGTCAATAATAGACTTTTAGAGATTTCTACTATCATAAGCCCAATGCAAAAGAGCTTGCCTCTGTCTTATCCTGCATTTTAAATCTTTTTTCTTACAATTTTTTTTAATCTGCCCAATATGCCTAACCATCATCATCCATCTTTTTATTTGTTTCTTATCCTCTTCTTTCATTCTTCTCCCCATATAATATCTACAATACCATTGAAACCATCCTCTCGGATCATGCTCCTGATTTATCCATCCTTTCTTAATCCATACCAATAATGGTTGACTAGCATCCACTTTGAAATAATTGATATTTGGATCATGTCCTGGTAATCCTTGTTTAAAAAATTTTGCTTTCTTAAACCAGTCTTTCGGAAATTCACGACTACAATCTCTCATATATCTACCGCCGAAAACTCCCAAGGCTAACATTTCTTTAGGACTGAGTTCAGGTTTAAAACTTTTATCAAAATCTCTTCCTATAGGTGCAGAAAGTATATATCTATAGTTTTTCTGCATTTTATCACTGACTTTAACTATTTTCTCGCTCATAAAAGATAAATTATTATAACATATTTTAAAATAATTTTTAATATAAAAAATCCGCGAGTTATTCGCGGATTTTTTATATTTAAGCAACTTCATCAAGCATTTCTGTAACAAAAGGATTTCTTACGCACTTAGGCAATTTTATACAAGCGACATCTTCATGACCTGCCATTCTCTTTGCATAGTAGCTCGGTCCTTTATCATTTGGATTAACAAGTTTTCTTTGGAATCTTCTTGGGTCCCATAACAAAACTATTTTTGAAAAACCAAGGATTCTGGAAAGAACTGTCTCTATGTCGTTATCTGACAAATTCTGGGTTTCATCAATAATAACTGTTTCGTTTAACAAATTCCTTCCTTGGATATAATTAACAATATCTATGATTACTTTCTTTTTGACCATTAATGATTTCTTTGTTTTTTCTTGCTCATTGCCATTACCATTTTTTTTCTGGTTATATCCATTTTCAGAAAATATTGGCAGTTCAGTAATTTCCAAAGGATACTCATCTCGAGAAAGACGCAAAACTTTATACATCAAATCAGAAACAATCAGAGAATATGGCCCAATTTTCTGCTCCAAGTCCCCTTTCAAAAAACCTATTTCCTTACCACTTTCTGTTGTCGGTCGGAAAATACGAACTATTTCTGTTTGCTTATGACAATTTATCGCCGCATTCAAAGCCATAATTGTTTTGCCACTACCTGCGCTACCTTCGGCAAATACACAAGTAATAGTATCTGACTTCATAAATGCATAATAAAATGCCTGATAATCATTCTGAGAAACAAGTTCCCCTTTTTCTGGAATTGCTTCTAAAATATTATCACTTGGTTGTGGCGATCTTACCCTACGGAACACTTTAGATTCTGATTTGTAGTATGCTAATAATTTGTCTCCATTAGGCGAATGAAAAATACATGGAGCATTAGCATACAAATCATTAAACATAATATGAGCATCATAATCTTCCATCCCGCGAATCACGCTATCTAAAGAAAAAGTTGTATTTTCTTTTCCGGAACAAAGATGTTTTAAATTTTGAAAATGAGTTTTTGTAAGATAAAAATGCAATATTTCGCCAGGTTTTGAAACTAACCTACGAATAGACACTTCATTTTCTTGAGCTTTGATCCCGTAATCGTAAAAAGATTCTTCATGATCTTTTTTATACTTCAGCAAAGCATCAATTTTTTTATCCTGATATTTAATCGATATTTCAGAATTATTTGGCAAACCGTCTAAACCTTCAATCGATTCCACCCAAAATGCCAATTCTTCTTTTTTAATAATATCTCTATTATTAAAAAAACTCTTTCTCAATGCATTAAAATCTTCTTCATTTTTTACTTTGATAATAATTTCTTTTTTCTCTTTTTTTTCGAGAAACTTGAAAGCTTCTTCAAAAGAATTAAAAGTATAACCAACGAAAACTTTCTTTCCATTTTTACCGTTCCCCATTTCCAATGTTGCTATCTTTGATTCTTCCTTTGATTCTTCTATCAATTGTGCCTCCTTTTTGTTTTTTATTTTTTAAAATAAACTGCTTTTTTATAACTTTTTTAAGCTAAAAATGCAAGATATGGCAAAAAAAGAGAAGAAATCATTTCTTCTCTTTTTTTGCCCCCATGATATCTTCATCATTTTCCTTAAAGCCGAATTGATAATTAAAGATATCTGATTTTATCGGCCCAATCAATTGCATATAAGCTTCACAAAGAAAATATTTTAAAGCTATTTTTACCCTTCCATCTTTTTCTAATCTCCTCACAGAAACAAAAATTGGATAAGCTTTCAAAATACCAAAAGTTGATTTTTTTGTGGCGCGCTTTGCATAATCGTGATCTTCTGCAAGTTTCAAAGTTTCATCAAACCCTAATATTTCCTGATGAATTCTTTTATCAATAAAAATACAACAGCCAGGAATATGAGGAACTATTTTGCAGGAAACTTTTATATATAAATTTGCTGCCTTATGAAAAATCCTATCTATTTTTCTTTCTGAAATCGGACGGATAACACATGTAGCAATCCCTAAATTTCTGGATTTAAATTCAATCAAGCATTTTTGCAAAAAATCTCTTGTCGGAAGTATCACATCAGCATCGAAAAAAACTAAAATGTTTCCTCTCGCAGATGCAGCTCCATTATTCCGCCCTTGCGCTGGCAAACCTCCTTTTACAACCTTAGCCCCATAAGAAAGAGCTATTTCTTGAGTTTTATCTTTCGAATCATTGTCAGCAACGATTATTTCGAAATTAACTCCAGATTGCCTTTTTATAGACTCAAGAAGACAAGGCAGATCATTCTCTTCATTATATGTCGGTATTATAATACTCAATAGATTGTCCTGAGAATTTTCTGATAAAATCCCTATTTTCTCCATATTATTTTTCGTTTTCTTATAATACATTTTTTCTTTCTCTAATTCAAATAAAAAACCGCAGATTTTGCCTGCGGCTTTTATATTTTATCTTGTCATCATGCTCATAAATATTCCTTCCCGATAAGGGATAACTCCTTCTTCCACCGGAGAAATATCATAAACTGTAATAATAGAGTTTATTGAGCGTCCTTTGATATTGTTGTATTCTGCTGGAAATTCAAAATCTTTTTCAAATAGAGCCGGATCGGGTAAATCGCTGACATTAAAAGTTTGTTTTTCGAGCAATTTGATAGTTTGAAGTTCCTTTTCGCCTTCTTTTCTTGGCAGCGTCATATACAAAGAGAAATTAAACTTTAAATTTTCTACTTTGGCATCGGGCGCTATTTCAAAATTAGCGGCATACTTAAACTTTTCCTTTAGCTTGAGCATACCCACATTGCCAAGCGTGATTTTAGGTTCGGCAATCTTAACACTTGCCTGGACTACTTTTGTTTCGCAAATGACTTTGTCTTCAACAACCAAGGCTGCGCTAGCGCGTACAGTCGGCGTCTTTCTTAGCTGTGATACTGCCAAAGCATAAGAAAATGTGTAAACTTCCCTGCCTTCTTTCAACTTTGTTACAAGCTTGGGCAGATATTTTCCAGCATCGCCATCAAGCTTTAGAATCAACTCTATTTTTGTTTTTCCAGGATCGGAAAGCTTGAGGTTTTTGGCTGTAACATCAAAAAAGAATTCAACGCGCGTATTGGAGAGTTCGTTGTTTGCCACAGGTTTTCCCGCAGCAATACTGAATTCACCGCATTCGCAATCATTTTCCGCATATGCCCCAATCCCCATTGGTGACAGGAGCAAAAAGGCCACAATAACAATACAACATATTCTTTTCATCAATATGCCTCCCTTTCAAAGGATTTTTAAATTGCTAATTATTTATAATATAAAACTCTTTAAAAAGCAATTTACTTTTTCCAAAAAAATCATGGCAATACCTTACAAAAAAACCGCTAAAATTATAGCGGTTTTTAATTTTACTTATAAAATTCTTTACGAATTAATATTCTTTTGCTCGCTCTTGGCCATTTAAAACCCTTAACGCGCCATCACGCAAAGCTTCCATCTCTTTTTCACCCGGATAAACTGATATACCAATATTAAGCGCAGTCAAATCTCTTTTGATAGATTCAACTAACAATGTCCAATTAGCAACTCCGCCGGTCAAGATTATCTGATCTATTTTTTCTCCTTCAAAATCAGGAATCAGAGAACAAATAGCTCTAGAATTTCCGGCTATCATTTCATCAATTACATCTTTGCGATCTTTGCTGAATTCTGAATATTTTTTTGATAATTCCTCCAAATCTTTCACTCCCAAATGCGCGAATATCCCACCACCGCCCGATATTAAGTGCAAAAGCTCTTTTTCTGTTTTTTTCCCAGAAAAACAAAGTTTTATTAAGGCTTGAGCAGGTATAGCGCCGGATCTTTCTGGGGTCATCGGTCCTTCTCCAGCCACAGCATTAATAACATTTATTGCTCTGCCTTTTTTATGAGCTGCAAAAGACGACCCTCCTCCCAGATGTGCAATTATCAGATTCAGATCTTCATATTTCTTTCCAATACTTTTAGCATATTCGCGTCCTACGGCTTTTTGATTCAAAGCATGCCAGCCAGGATATCTTTTTATTTCAGGAATGCCTGTCAATTTATGCTTTTCCTCGATTTCATCAGTAGATACCGGATCGACTATAAAAACTCGATCGCTTATCCCAAAAATTTTTGAGATTTCAAAGACCAACGCCGCTCCAAGATTAGAGGCATGGACAGCTAAAGGTCGATTTTTTAATGTTTCTATAATCTTGGGAGTTACCAGATAAGTTCCAGAAACTACATCTGGTAAATTGCCGCCTCGCCCAACAACAGCATCAAGTTCTTTAATATTATTATCAGATAAAATCTGCTTTATGGCATTAAGGCGAAAATCAAGTTGATCGAAAATATCTCCAGGCTTTGAAAAACGTGCGCAAAAATCTTGATCATGGTTATGATTGATTTTATGCTCAAAAATAAGATTTATATCTTCAAAGACAGCGATTTTTGTTGTTGTCGATCCGGGATTAATTACCAAAATTTTCATAAAAATGCACCTCCTTTTCAAAGGATTTTTAAATTGCTGATTACTTATAATATAAAATATGAAAAAATGTAATATAACCCCTTTAAATTTCGAGTTTTTTATACTATTGACAAAATTAATAAAGTATGATATAATTAAGTATAGAAAGAAAGTCCATTAAAAAGGAGGCAAAAAAAATGACCGTAAAGAATACAATATTAAAAGTTTTATTCGATAATGGAATGACTTTAGCGCGTGCGATGAAAGTGATGGAAAAAACTATTCAGAAAATTCAGAAAGAACTTCCTGAATATGAGATTAAATGGGATGGAGCAGCAGAAGAATATCCAGGACCAGTTTACGCAATGATATTGATGATTGTAGAAGAAATAATAGCAGAGGATAATACTCCAGCTATCCCAAATTAAAAAAAAGACTCCTAAAACAAACAGGAGTCTTTTTAATTTAAAAAAAATTATAGTTATAAAAAGGCTGCTTTCTATTTGAAAAGCAGCCAAATTATTTACATGAAGGTGTAACTGATTTGTCCATTGTCATCAATGCTGAATTTGTATATCCGCGGATCGCAGAATAAGGCGCTTAAAACAATTTGCTCAATTTTCCCATTATTCCAGACCTTATAAGATGGTTTATGATAATGGCCAGCAATGTTTGTAACCGGCAATCCATTTTGCGCCTTAATCACGATATTCTTGGGTTTAGGTCCGAGCATCCTGGTAAAAATCGGACAATGAGTAAAAATAACAGCTCGATTCATGCAATTGTTCGAAGCCCAATGCAATTCTTGGCGTAAATGATTCATCTCATTCAACGGCATTTTAGAAAAATAGCCTCGCGTACGTTCATCAGCCTGTGTTTCCAACATTAGAAAATAACAACCGCTTTGGATGAAAGATTCAGAAACAATTCTTGGATCAGCTATCAATGGGTCGTGATTTCCAGACATGATGTAATGCCGAATCTTGATTCCTTTTAGAATTTCTAAAGCCTTTTGTGGTGCTCCTTCGCTGTAATCTCCCAAGACTATAGCAAAATCTAGTGACTCGTCTTGATTAATTCTTTTGATAGTGTTTTCCAACCTCTCTTCCAATTTTTCTCCAGCTACGCCATTTTGGGTAGGAAAAAGTATCTTATCATACCCATTCATAAATACTTTAGGTCTACCTAAATGTATATCAGATATCACCGCAAATTTAGTACTCGTGGCTCACCTCCATTATTTGGTATAGTAAAAAACTGCTTTTATAATAGCATATTATTAATATTTTGTCAATAT
>JAGOPM010000008.1 GCA_017991975.1 Candidatus Parcubacteria bacterium
GCCTATTGATGTTCTTTTCGGGGCCATCTTGGGAACATTTTGCGGGTGGTTGATTGCTTGGTAATAAATTAAAATTATGAAAAAACAATTCTTTTTTTTAATAATCATAATTGCAGTTTTTTCTTTTCTCTTTTTTTATCAAAATTCTAAAAATTTAAATAAAATAGAAAAAGATGCAAAACAAGAAGGGAATAAAATCTCAGATACTCCCAAAACTAGCAATCAGGAATTTGCTTTAGAAAATTTAATTGATTTGATTAATGAAGATTTTAAGAGTCAAGCTAAAACAATAGGGGGCGAATCAACAATAAAAATAGATAATACGCTTTCTTATGTCCACGGAGATGCAGTTTCAAAAGATATAGAAGGATTGTGTGTTATTTATAGTAAGCCAACAAGTTCTCTTAGCCCTTTAGCTGTTTATCCTGAATTTAATTTCCCAAAAGAATTCTTGATGAATGCAAATTATAGAGGAATTGATCAAAAAGATTTTTCTGTTTTTGATAAAGAACATAAGATAAGCTGTAATATAGAACATACTAAAAATACTAAAAAGATTTGTTGCATCTATTATTCGCAAGGAGATCCAATAGCAAAATAATCTAAAAAATAAACGGCTAAGTTCACTTAGCCGTTTATTTTCAATACAGTATTGAGTTTTTGGCGAAACGCCCGCCCGCCTCGCAAGCGAGCTTGCTCGCGTTGCGGGCAGGGCTAAATCAATTTAGCCGTTTTATTGGTGCCGGGGAAGGGAGTTGAACCCTTAAGGGCGTAAGCCCACACGATTTTGAGTCGTGCGCGTATGCCAGTTCCGCCACTCCGGCTTTTATTTAATATAACTATATTTAGCAGAAAAAGCTTAACTTGTAAAATATTTTGCTAAGTGTTAAATTTAATATAATGACACGGATAATTTGCGTCATTAATAATAAAGGAGGGGTAGGAAAAACCAATGTAAGCGTTAATTTAAGCGCTTTTTTGGCAGGTTTAGGAAAAAGAGTTTTGTTAGTTGATTTTGATCATCAAGCAAATGCCACTTTTTCGGTAGGAGTTCAGCCCAGAAATCTTTCTTTATCAGTCTATCATGCTTTAATGGAATCAATAGAGCCAGAACAAGTTATCCGCAACACTTCTATACTGGGATTTGATATAATGCCAGCGTCTCCAGATTTAGCCGGCGCTCCTGTTGAATTGGTCAGCGTTGCTAATAGAGAATTTAAACTGGCGAAGCTTTTGGAAAAGGTACAGGATAATTATGATTTTATTTTGATAGATACTCCACCAAGTTTAGGTCTTTTAACTATAAATGCGCTATGCGCCGCAGAGGAAGTTTTAATACCATTACAAGCAGAATATTTGGCATTGGAAGGTTTGCATCAATTAGTTGATACTATTGCTCTAATAGAAGATAATATCGGCCATACTTTCAGATTCGTCGGAGCAGTATTGACGATGTATAATAGAAATAGCATTCTCTCTAGAGATGTTGCCAAAGAGATTAAGAAAACTTTTTCAGGACATATTTTTGAAACAGTCATACCTAGATCTATAATCCTTGCTCAAGCACCGAAATCAGGAAAAACTATTCTTCAGTTCGCTCCTAATTCTAGACCAGCTGTTGCTTACAAGCTTTTAGCTAGGGAAGTGATCGCGCTTGATGAAGATCAAAATAACAAACAAGAACAAATACTTTCAATATGATGTTTAACAATAAAAAACCTTCAGCTTTAGGATTATCAGCCTTAATACCCAAAAGAGAGAAAAAGACTCCTCCTAAATTGCATAGAGACGATGATGCTGTTTTTTATATTGAAATCGACAAAATTAGATCTAATCCTTATCAACCAAGAAAAGAATTTAATTTTGAGATGTTGAAATCATTATCTCAATCAATAGCAGATTATGGAGTCATTCAGCCTTTAGTGGTTTCTAAGATAGATAGCAATGATAATTTTGGACAAAGATCAGAATTTCAACTTATCGCCGGAGAACGCAGGCTTATTGCCTCGAAGATGGCTGGATTAAAAGAGGTTCCAGTGATTGTTAGGGAAGTTTCAAGTCAAGAGAAACTGGAATTATCAATCATTGAAAATGTCCAAAGGGAAGATTTGAATCCTATTGAAAAGGCTTTGGCTTACAAACAATTAGAAAAAGATTTTGGATTAACTCAGAAAGAAATTGCTAGAATCTGCGCTAAGAGCAGGGTAGCTATTGCCAATACCATTCGTTTGTTGAAATTGCCAGATGATATTCAGCAAGCTTTAAGAGAGGGGAAGGTTACAGAGGGACATGCCAGAGCTCTTCTGATGATTAATGATCCTGAAAAATATCAAGGCGCTTTTTTAAAAGTTGTTAATCAGAATTTAAGCGTAAGAGATACTGAAAGTTTGGCCCAATTTTTAAATGAGCCAATAAAACTTTCAAAAATACCCAGTATCGTTGTTGGAGAATTTATAAAATGGGAAGATTCTTTGAAAGAATGGATGAATGTATCAAATTTGAAAATAAAATCAGCTTCTGGAAAGCCGAAGTTGGTTATATCGTTTGATTCTAAAAAAGAGTTTGAAGATTTTGTTAAAAGATTCAAGGTTTGATTATTTCCAAGTTGCAGAAACTATGTTTGAAGGCTTGCTCTCGCAGGCCTTTTTAAAATTTATACATTCCGGTTTGTGTATCGAAACACCATTATTTTTAGTTATATATCCAACTATTTTATCTCCAGGCTGAGGGTTACAACATTTTCCAAAATTAGTTTCAATTCTGTCTTGTCCCTCTATTAATATAGGATATTTTTTCTTTGATTGTATTTGGGAAAAAATCTTTTTAGGCAATTCCAATATTGGTTTAATGCTTATCTTTTTTTCTATTTTTTCCTGCGCTTGCGGAGTGTTTTTTCTTATTTCTGATCTGGCTTTTTGAGTTCTAACGAAATTAATCCAATCTGGAGATGGTTTCCTATTTTTATCTATCTTGATATCAACAATATCTCCATTCTCTAATTGATGATAGAGAGATTTTATGCTTCCGTTAATAATAGCTTGCGAACAATGATTCCCTAAATCGCTATGAATAGCATAAGCAAAATCAATAGGGCATGATTTTTCAGGCAATTCTATAGAATCGCCCTTTGGAGTAAAAACAAAGATTCTTGTTTTGAAAAAGTCGACTCTTAATTTCTGAAAAAGGTCTTTTGGATCGGATTTTTTTATTTCGTCCTGGAATTCTTTTATTTGCTTTGTAATAATTAATTTTTTTTCTGGAGCTTTGGTTGATATCTTTTTGAGATAGCTTTTAAATCCTTTTTTTTCGGAATAATACCAATGAGCAGCGATACCATATTCCGCTTTTCGATGCATTTCTGGAGTTCTGATTTGAAATTCGGTTATTATTCCATTGTCGCAAAACACTGTAGTATGGATTGATTGGTATCCATTTGGTTTCGGCATAGCTATATAATCTTTTATTCTTCCTATCAATGGATTCCAATATTTATGAATAATTCCTAATACTGCATAGCAATCTTCAACAGTTGGGACTATTATTCTCATCGCGACAAGGTCATAAATTTTATTTATATCCATGTCGTATCTTTTCAGTTTCTGATACAAACTCCAATAATGTTTTGCTCTGTAGTCAAAATCTATTATTTTTATACCTTCTTTTTCGATGTATTTCTGTATTTTTGGCGCAATTCTTTTTAAATATGCTTTGCGAGTTCTGTATTTCTCAGTGATATTAGCCATCAACCAGCTGTATTCTTTAGGATAGACTATTGGAAAGGCTAAATCTTCTAATTCTCCTTTTAGCCAGCTCATTCCGAGACGGTCTGCTATAGGGGCATAAATTTCCAATGTCTCTCTTGCTTTTCTTTCTTTTTTTTCTTGCCTATATACATCTATGCTTTTTAAATTATCAAGTCTATCGGCTAATTTGATAAAAGCGACTCTGGCATCATCGCTTAACGCCAAAATCATTTTTTTAAGATTTTCGGCGTATCTTTTGCTTCCTTGGTATTGGATTTTATTTATTTTTGTAAGCCCTTGAACAATATTTGTTATATCTTTTCCAAATTCTTTTTTGATAGTTTCGGGACTGGTGTTGGTGTCTTCTAAAACATCATGAAGAAGAGCGGCCACTATCGTATTAGTATCCAAAGAAAAATCAGTAAGGATATTAGCTACTCTGATGGGGTGGAGGATATACTCTTCTCCGCTTTGTCTTTTTTGCCCAGCATGGGCTTGAGAGGCAAAATCATAGGCCCTTTTAACTAATTCCAGATCAACATCCGGATTTTTTTCCTTTATTTTTATTAAAAGGGGTTTAATTGCCATAATTTACTTCTTAAAATCGCAATTTTTATTTGAGCATTTTATTTTTTCAGATTTTGTTTTAGTAAGTATTGAATTGCATTTAGGGCAGAATTCGTCTATAGGCTCATCCCAAGTGGCGAAATCGCATTTTGGCCAATTATTGCAAGAGAAAAATATTTTTCCTCGTTTTGTCTTTTTTTCTATAATTTTCCCTTGGCATTTAGGACATTTTATTTCTAAGTGCTTCTGTTCTAATGGCGCTGAATATTTGCATTCTGGGAATCCTGAGCAAGCATAGAATTTTCCATATCTCCCCATTTTTATTAAAAGGGGTTTTCCGCAATCAGGACATTTTTTATCAGTGATTTGATCTTGATTTGTTTTCTTTATTTCTTTCATTTTTTGTTCCAGATTTTCAGAAAATGGTCCGTAAAACATCTTAACTACATCTTGCCACTTCATTTTATTTTCTGCAATCTCATCAAGATTATCTTCTATTTTAGCAGTGAAATTGACATCTACGATTCCCGGAAAGTTGTCAGATATCATTTTATTGACAGTTATACCTATTTCAGTAGGTTCAAATTGTCTTGTTTGATTTTTTATTACATAGTTTCTTTCTTGAATAACTGAAATTATACTGGCATATGTCGAAGGTCTTCCGATTCCATATTCTTCCAAGGCTTTAACAAGTTTTGCTTCAGTATATCTGGCCGGAGGTTGTGTAAAATGTTGCTCAGGAATTAATTTATCTAAATTCAAATCATCTCCTTTTTCCAAATCAGGAAGATTTATTTCGTTTTGTTTCTCAGGATAGATTCTCAGATATCCATCGAATTTTATTGATTGTCCATTGGCTCTGAATAAATAATCATTTGCTTGGATATCGATTTTCTTCTGGTTTATTAAAGATTCGGCAGTCTGAGAGGCTATAAATCTTCTCCAGATTAAATCGTAAAGTTTTATTTGTTTTTCGTTTAACTTTGTTTTTAGATTTTCAGGAGTATTGGAGCTTTTAGTAGGCCTTATTGCTTCGTGCGCTTCTTGAGCAAGTTTGCTTTTTTTAGAGAATATCCTTGGTTCTGGCAATAAATATTTTTCTCCATAAACATTAGATATGAAATTTTTTGCATCATTCAATGATTCAATGCTCAGGTTTGTCGAATCAGTCCTGTGATAGGTAATATATCCATTTTCATAAAGCTGTTGGGCGAGTTGCATCGTCATTTTAGATGAATACTTAAGTTTGTTTCCTGCGGCTTGTTGAAGAGTGCTGGTTGTGAATGGCGCGGGAGGGTTTTTCTTTACTGTTTTTTCTTCAGTTCCTTTTACGATATATTTTGCATTCTTCAGTTCTCCCAATATTTCATCTATGTTTTCTTTTGTTTTTATATCTAATTTTTTTATAGGTTTTCCCTTTTTTTCTATTAAAATTGCAGGGAATATATCTTTTTCTTCTTTGAACAAATTAGCAGTAAGGCTCCAATATTCCTCGGGCGTGAATTTTTTTATTTCTTCTTCTCGGTCACAAATTAATTTAAGAGCGACTGATTGGACTCTTCCAGCCGATAATCCTCTGGATATCTTTTTCCATAGGAAAGGGGAGAGTTTATAGCCAACGATTCTATCTAAAACTCTGCGGGCTTGTTGCGCATCAACAAGATGTTGATCAATTTTCCTAGGATGATTCATCGCCTCCTTGATAGCATCTTGGGTTATTTCGTAAAAAGTTATTCTTTGGTAATCTTTGGGTTTTAGAGTCTCTAAGATATGCCAAGCGATTGCTTCTCCTTCACGATCAGGATCTGTGCTTAATATTATTTTATCGGCTGTTTTTGCCTCTTTTTTAAGAGATGTTACTGTTTTTTTAGCTTTTGTCGGTATTATATATTTTGGTTTGAAATCATGCTCCGTATCTATACCAAAATCGCTTTTTGGAAGATCTCTTATATGACCAAAAGATGAAACAACTTTATATTTGCTCCCTAAGAATTTTTGTATTTTTTTTGATTTTGTGGGGCTTTCTACAATTACTAAATCCATATTATTTAAATATAGTGAAAATATTTCCTCCTAAATTTTTTATTTTTTTATTAATTTCTAAATTAGATATAGATATGCAAACATCTTGTATCGATAGTTTAGTTTTTCTGGCTATAGAATCTATATCGCAGTTATTATCCAATATTGCTTTTAATACCATTTTTTCTTTATTAGTCAAGTTTATAGAAAAAATATCTTTTTTGGATTTTTTATTTGTTATCCCTATTTTCTTTAATATATCTTGATATGATGTAGTAAAAATAGCTCCTTGCTTTATTAATTTATGACAACCATCTGAAAATTGAGAATAAATTGATCCAGGAATTGCAAAAATTGGTTTTTCCATTTTTTTTGCCCAATCCGCTGTTATTAATGATCCGGATTTATCTTTTGCTTCTATAACCACTATTCCTTCTGATAGGGCGGCTATTATTCTATTACGTTTTGGGAATGTAGCTTTATTGCCATGGGTTCCAGGAGGGTATTCTGAAATCAAACAACCTCCTTTTTCTATAATTCTTCTAGAAAGTTTTATATTTGACTGAGGATATATAGATTTTTCATCAAGACCTGTTCCAAGTACTGCTATAGTCGGAGTATTATTTTCTATTGCTGCCATATGCGCAAAAGTATCGATTCCTTGAGCCATTCCGCTTATTATGATGATTCCTGATTTCGCTATATCAGAAGAGATGTCTAAAGCAACCTGTTTTCCGTAAATCGTATATTGCCTTGTTCCTACAATTCCTAAATAATGGTCAGCCAAAGGAATTTTGCCCCTGATATATAAAACATCTGGGGCGTCTTTTATTTCCTTTAATCTTTTGGGATAATTCTTATCTGTTATTTTTATTTCTCTTATTTCATCCATCAATTATATTTATTTGCGGCGCTATTATATCCGTTTTCTATTATTTCTTTTAAGGCTCCAATAGCTTCTTCTATGCTTTTTTGGATAAGTGTTTTTTGCTCTTCATGAATTTCTCCTAAGACGAATTCGGAAGCCTGATCTTTAGATCTTCCTATACCAATTCTTATTCTTATAAATTCTTTAGTTCCTAATAAATCGATTATTGACTGAACCCCTTTATGTCCGCCAGAATTTTTATTTTCAGATATTTTTACCTTTCCTAAATCTATATCCATTTCGTCATGGATTACTATCAAGTCTTTTATTTTATAGAAATTCATTATTTGCGAAATCGCTTTTCCGGATAGATTCATGAAAGTTTGAGGTTTTACTAAAACGACATCTTTATTCGATATTTGAGTTTTAGATATTAAAGCATCGAATTTTTCTTCCCAATCAGATGCTAAAAGATCGAGAGCCATGAATCCGAGATTATGCCTGGTATTTTGATATTCTTTTCCTGGGTTTCCAAGACCCGCTATTAAATACATAATTTCTTTTTATTATATATTAGAACAAAATTTTTGGCTAATTCATCGATTTTGTTACTAATGTTTTTTAGTATATAATATTAAAAAGATTATAAGAAAGGAAAAATATGGATAAAAAAACTTTTATTTTCATTATCTTAGCAATTATTGCTTTTTTTGTTTTTTGGGGATTTAAAAAAGAAAAATCATATAATTTAAAGCCAGAAGAAAAAATTGAAAGCACTCAAGAATCATTAGTTAAAGTTTTTGCTGATGAATATGGCATTGATAAGAATGAAGTAAAAATAACAATTGTAAAAGAGATTGGCGATTATACAAGGGGAGATTTTAAGGCTGGTCAGGAATCGGGTATATTTTTAGCTAATAAAAGAGATGGGCAATGGCTGATAATTTTTTCTGGAAACACTCCTGTGCCTTGTACAGGAATAGAGAAATACAATTTTCCAGCAGAAATGATACCTGAATGTTCTGGTAGTAGCGTTGATTCTCAAGATAGTTCTGAGTTCATGGAAGTTTCTCAAGGAAACACTTTTTCTGTTTCATTAGATTCTAATCCTTCTACTGGCTATAGTTGGCAGGCAAAGTATGACCAAGAATATTTTGAATTAGTAGAACAAAAATTTGAAACATCAAGCGACTTAATAGGAGCCGGAGGGAAGGAAATATTTATATTTAAAGCTTTAAAATTAGGGGAAAAATTTATTGATTTTGATTATCTAAGGACCTGGGAAAAAGATAATGTCGAAAAGAGCATAGTTTATAAAATCCTTATAAAATAAGGACAAATTAGCCTTTTGAGGGGCTTGAAAAATTCTTAAAAATTGATATAATTAATTCATGTCAAACGAAACCATTAAGAGCTATTTTTTATCTTTAAGCAAGAATTTATGGGATATGGCTATTGTAATTTTAATAGCAGCAGCCATAGTTTTTCCCATAAGAAAATTTATTTTTCAGCCTTTTATAGTAAGCGGATCCTCTATGGAACCTACATATTATACTGGAGATTATTTGATAATAGACGAGTTGAGCTATAGATTTAATGAACCAGCTAGAGAAGATGTAATAGTTTTTTCTTACCCTCAGAATCCGGAGCAAAAATTCATTAAAAGAATAATTGGTCTTCCAGGAGAGACTGTTGAAATAAAAGGAGGAAAAGTTTTTATAGAACAAGGGGATAAGAGGTTCGAGCTGCAAGAGCTCTATCTTCCATCAAGTATTTTAACGATTGACGAAAGAAGAATGACATTAAACCAAGGAGAATATTTTGTAATGGGAGATAATAGGATGGCATCTTATGATTCAAGAAAATGGGGTTCTCTCCCAAAAGATAAGATTATAGGGAAAGTTTTAATAAAAGTTTTTTCTCCGAAAAAAATTTTTGGAGCGAATCTTTCAGGCTTAATCAAATAAAAAAATGTCAAATCAAAAATCAAAAATTAGATTACAATCTCCAACGGGGATACACGATATATTAGAGAATGAACAACTTTATTTTGATAAAGTCATCAAAGTAGTGAAACAATCAGCTTTAGCTTATAATTTTTCTAAAATTACAACTCCAATTTTGGAATATGTTGAAATTTTTGAGAAAAGCACAGGGGCTACTAGCGATATAGTAGAAAAAGAAATGTATGTTCTAAAAACCAAAGGAGGGGATGATTTGTGTTTAAGACCAGAATTCACGCCTGGAGTTGTAAGGGCTTATTTGCAACACGGAATGTCATCATTGCCAAAGCCAGTGAAATTATATTCAATTGGGCCTCTTTTTAGGCATGAAAAGCCTCAATCAGGAAGATATAGACAATTTCATCAATTCAATTTTGAAATATTTGGAGTCAACGATCCGATTGTTGATGCTCAGACAATCCAAATGTTCTATAACATACTAAATGATTTAAAAATCAAGGATTTATGCGTCCATGTAAATAGCATAGGTTGTTCTGAATGTAGGCCTAATTATCGAAAGGCTCTTTTGAGATATTTAAAATCGAAAGAGAAATTTTTATCTTCTGATTCGCAGAAAAGAATGAAAAAAAATCCATTGAGGATTTTAGACAGTAAAGACCCTAAAGATATAGAAATCGTTCAGAATGCTCCACAAGTAGTTGATTTTCTCTGCGAAGAATGTCACGGTCACTTAAAAAATGTTTTAGAGTATTTAGATGAAATAAACCTTCCTTATTTTTTAAACTCAAGACTTGTAAGAGGTTTGGATTATTATACTAGAACTGTCTTTGAAATAGTCCAAAAGAATAAAGATGGGGTTATAAGTTCTGCTTTGATAGGAGGCGGGAGATATGATAATTTAATTAAAAATATGGGAGGTCCTGAAACTCCAGCTTTTGGAGGAGCGGGTGGAATAGAAAGGATAATATTAACCATTAAAGATCAGAATAAAGGGCAAGAGCTATCAAACAAGGAAACAAAATTTGAAGTTTTTTTGGCCCCGCTGGGAGAGTCCGCAAAAAAGAAAGCATTGAGTCTTTTTGAAGAATTAAGAAAAGAAAAAATAACTGTTGCTGAATCTTTTTCAAAAGATTCTCTAAAAGTCCAATTGGGTATGGCTAGTAAATTAGGGTCTCAATATGCATTGATTTTAGGACACAGAGAAGTTTTGGATAATAAGATAATTATTCGAGATATGGCAAATCAAAAGCAGAAGGAAGTTGATTTAGATAAGATTGTTAAAGAATTGAAGAAACTCCTAAAGAAATAAAATGGAAAAAGATTGCATTTTTTGTAGAATAATTAACAAGGAAATTCCAGCGCAGATTGTTTTTGAGACACAAGATTTAGTAGCATTCAAAGATATTAATCCAAAAGCAAAAATTCATATTTTAATAGTGCCTAAAGAGCACATACTAAATGTTGAAGAGATAGGTCTTGAAGAAAAAGAATTGTTATGTAAAATGATTTTTGCGGCGAAAGAAATCGCAAAGAATTATGAAGAATCAAGGTCGGGCTATAAATTGATTTTCAATGTCAAAGAATCAGGAGGACAGATTGTGCCTCATATACATATGCATTTATTGGCAGGTGAAAATATACAATTACCATAAAATATAATATAGAATATGGCGATAAAAATAACAAAGAAAACCAAAGAAAGTTCTCAAGAACTTGCTAAAAGATTTACGAAAGCCGTTAAAAAAAGTGGAGTACTTTTGGAAATGAGAAAAAAGGCTTTTGCAACAAGAGTAAAAAGCAAGAATCTTAAAAAGAGAGGAACTTTAAGGAAGATTCAACTTAGAGAAAATTACGATCAGCAAAAAAAATTAGGAAAAATATAAAATGTCCCTAAAGCAAAAAATTCAAGAGGATTTAAAACAGGGAATGCTTTCAAAAGACAGCGTCAAAGTTTCTGCTTTGAGGCTGCTTTTGGCTTCAATCACTACTCGGGAAAAGGAAGTGAGGCATCAAATGATAAAAGAAGGCAAACTTAATTTAGATGATAATTTTTCATTTTCTGACGATCAGATTATAGATACGATTTTCAGTGAAGTTAAAAAGAGGAGGGATTCTATTCAGGAATATAACAAGGCTAATAGAAATGATTTGTCTTCAAAAGAGCAAGAAGAAATAGATGTTTTGCAAGTTTACCTTCCAAAACAATTAAGCGAAGAAGAATTGAGGGCTATTGTAGCAGAAGAAATTGAAAAGAATAATATTACAGAAATAAAACAAATGGGGTTGGCAATGAAAAAAGTTTTAGAAAGAGTCAAAGGACAAGCTGAATCATCTTTGATAAGTATGATAATTAAAGAGATGATTGGAAAATGATAGATTTTTTAAATCAAGCAAAAGCAGATGTTGATTTGGCGCTTTTTAAAAAAATAGCGCTGATTATTTTAAAAGATCATAATATTGATCATAAAAAATATTTTTTATCAGTTGCTTTTATTAGTCCTCAAGAAATGAAGAAAGTAAATAAAAAATACCGCAAAAAAGATAAACCTACAGATGTTATTTCCGTAGAACTGATGGACAATAAATTCAATTGCAATCAGAATTGGTTAGGAGAGATTTTGATATGCCAAAAAGTGGTGTATCAAAATTCTAAAAAATACGGTGTGACAAAAAAAGAGGAAATGATAAAAGTCTTTATACATGGATTACTCCATGTTTTGGGTTATGATCATGAGAATAGTGAAGATCAGGCAAAAAAAATGGAAAAAAGGGAAGCCTTTTATTTTTCCAAAGTGAGATTTTAACAATATTGTTATTATGCCAAAATTTGTTAGAATTTAATAAATTCTTTAATTGTTTATTTTTATGTCAAAGCCTCAATTTTTAACAGCCTTAGACATTGGTTCTTCTGTCGTAAAAGGAATTAGTGTAATTAAGAAAGAAGATACTGATGAATATGAAGTTTTTGCTAAGGCAGAGCTCCAGTCTTTAGGAGTTAGGAGAGGCGTTGTTCAAGAACCGCGTATAGTTTCTGAAAAGATTTCTAAAATAATAAAAGATTTAGAATCTTCCACAGGAGAGGAAATTTCTGATGTGATAATCAATATCAATGGATCTAATATTTTTGTGGAGAAATCAAAGGGGAAAGTAGCGATATCGCGCGCCGATGGTAATATTTCTAAAGAAGATGTGAACAGAGTTATTGAAACAGCTGAAGCAATATCTTTACCTCCCAATACTCAGATTTTAGAAACGGTAAATACTGATTTTCTGGTTGATGGGGAATCAGTAAGAGATCCTATTGGGATGTCTGGGCGGGCGCTTGAAGCAGATACTTTAATGCTCTGTGTCAAAAATGTTTTGAAGAATAGCTTAGAAGAAGCTTTAGAAATATCGGAATGCAATATTATAGATATAATACCTTCAATAATAGCTTCATGCAGATCAGTATTATCTGCAGAGCAGAAAGAATTAGGATCTGTATTAATAGATATAGGAGGAGGAACTACAAGTATAGCTGTTTACGACGAAGGGAAATTGATGCATCTGGCTATTTTTCCAGTAGGTTCAGACAATATTACTAATGATATAGCTATAGGACTTCAGACGGAAGTTTCTTTGGCTGAAGATTTTAAGAGAAGATTCGGATTAGAGATTCCTAAGGCAAGCGTGAGAAAAAGCAAAAAAATAGAAGAGAATAAGAGCCCGGAAAATATGGCTTATAATCAGAAAGAATTAGCGAAAATAGTTGATTCGCGAATCTACGAAATTTTTTATCTTATTCAAGAAGAATTAAAGAAAATAGGGAAAGATAGAAAATTGCCTGCTGGCGCTGTCATTACTGGAGGAGGAGCAAAAATAAAAGGTATTGTGGAATATGCCAAGAAACAATTAAAAATACCGGTCCAATTGGGATATCCCAGAAATTTTATAAATCAGATGGAATCAGATATCATTAAAGACCCTGCATGGAGCACTATCTGCGGATTGGCCATGTTTGGTCTCGATAATACAAAAGATTTTGGGTCATCAAAAGGAGGTTTTGGCTCTGCAATTAAAAAGTTTTTTAAACTTTTTAAACCTTAATAAAAAAGAAAAAATATGAGCCAAGGAACAAGAATTAGGATAGTCGGGGTAGGCGGAGCTGGATGCAACGCTATTTCTCGAATGTCGAAATGCAATATTCAAGGTGTCGATCTTATAGCTATTAATTGCGATATAAGCGATTTAAAAAAAATCAAAGCTGATAAAAAAATTCAGATAGGCAAAGAATTGACTCAAGGATTTGGAGCTGGAATGAAGCCTGAAATAGGCAGAAAATCAGCTATTGAAGATAAAGCTGAAATAGAAGAGGTTTTAAAAGGTTCTGATATAGTTTTTATCGCTGCGGGATTAGGGGGCGGAACTGGAACCTTTGCTTCGAATGTAGTCGCTGATGTAGCGAAAAAAACAGGCGCTCTTACTATAGCGGTTGTTTTTATGCCTTTTTCTTTCGAAGGTCAACAAAGAGGAAAAATAGCGAAAAGCGGGTTAATGGAGCTAAAAGAAGTTGTTGATGCTATAATTACTATTCCTAATGATAAAATAATAGGGAAGCTCAAAGAAGATCAGACAATCCAAGAAGCTTTTTGGGCGAGCGATGAAATTTTAAGACAAGCAGTTCAAGGAATTTCTGATTTGATTGTCTTGCCAGGATTGATTAATTTAGATTTTGCAGATATTAAATCGATAATGGAAAATTCTGGTCCAGTTTTGTTCGGAGTTGGAATTGGAAGGGGAGAGAAAAAAATAGAAGAAGCTTTGGATTCAGCATTAAATTCTTCATTTATAAATAATTCTATTAAAGGAGCCAAAGGATTGCTTTTTAATATTTCGGGAGGCGATGATTTAACGCTTGAGGAAGTTAAAAAAGCTGCGGAGATGATTAAAGATAATGCAGATAGGAATGCAAAAATTGTTTTTGGAGCTATTCAAGACAGTGAAATGTTCAAAGATGGGACTGTTAAGATAACTATTATCGCAACTGGAGTCAATCAAAATGACTAAATCAGAATGCTTTTTCTGGTCGTGCTTCTTTTTTGTGGTAGGAGTTGGAGCGAATTCTATTGCTGATAAGGTAAATTTTCTATTATTGGTGCCAGGATATTTATATCTCCTGGCATTTTTATTTTTAAATTTAATATTTTTTAAAAAACAATCTTTTCTAATTTTATCATTAATTTTCGGTTTTTTCTTTATTTTGGGGGCATATGCTTTTGAATCTGCTTTTTATAAATCGCAAAATCATCCATTGGCTTTATTATCTGGAGCTAACCAAGAATTTACTATAATTGGAACAATTTCTCAGGAACCTGGAACAAATAATAACAAAAGTACTGCAATATTGAAAGTCGAGGAAATTCAAAAAGAAGAGAAGAGAATAGAATTATCTTCTGGGAAAATAATGATATCCTCAAATAATCTTGATCTTGAGTATGGAGACAAGATTGAATTATCAGGAATGTTGAAGAAGCCTAATAATTTCAATGATTTTGATTACAGAAATTATCTTGCAAAAGATGGTATCTATGGGCAAGTTTTTTATCCCAGGATGAAAATTTTAAAAGAGAATAATGGAAATTGGTTAATGTCAGAAATCATATCGCTTCGCAAATTTTTTCGATCTAAAATTAGTTACTTTTTTTCAGGAGACAAATTTTCTTTGATGGACAGTTTGATGATAGGCGATAAATATGTTTTAGATGATAATCTAAAAGAAAAATTAAAAGTTTCTGGGTTGTCGCACATAATCGCGATTTCAGGAATGCATGTGACGATTTTTGCCGAGATAATAATATCAATGTTTTTATTTTTTGGATTATATAAAAAACAAGCTATTTCAATTGCTTTGATTTTTACAATTTTTTTCATAGTTCTTTCCGGATTCCAGATTTCGGCTCTGCGAGCTGGGATTATGGGGGGGATTTATATGATTTCTAAGATAGTGAAGCGACAGACTTTTTTCTTGAACAATTTTCTTTTTTCCCTTGCCGCGATTTTAGCTTCCAATCCTTTGCTTTTAAGACACGATATAGGGTTGCAATTATCTTTTACTTCTATTTTAGGGATATTCTATTTATCTCCGGAAATAAAGAAATTTTTAAAATTTTTGCCTAATTTTGGTTTTTTAGATATCCAGAATGTTTTAGCCATGACTATCTCGGCGCAAATTTTTACATTCCCAATTGTTGTTTATCATTTCCAGAATTTTTATCCTTTAGGGATATTTGCTAATTTGCTTATTGTTCCTTTTGCTTCGTTTTTGATGATATCAGGATTGTTTCTTATAATCTCTTCTAGCTTCTGGAATTTTTTAGGATATATTTTCTTTTTCCCTGCATTGGCCTTCGTATCATATTTTGAATGGATATTGAATTTTTTCTATAGATTTAAAACAATATTTTTTTCGATAGAATTGAATTTATTTTTTATCTTTGTTTTTTACTTTTTTCTAGGTTATAATATTTATAGAATAACCAAAAGAAATCAGGCGCTAATTTTTCAAAATTGATGCCAAATAGAAAATCGAAAAATAAAGCCTGGGTCATTGATGTCAGCATGGGATATGGCCATCAAAGAACAGCGTATCCTCTCAAGGATATTGCTTTTGGCGATATAATAAAAGCTGATAACTATAAAGGAATCCCTGCCTTAGACAAGATGATCTGGGAGGAGTCTAGGGAATTTTATGAAGCTGTTTCTAGATGTAAAAATATTCCTTTGATTGGAGAGTTTATTTTTGGGTTATTTGATGAATTGCAGAAAATTTATCCTTTTTATCCGAAAAAAGACAGAACAGAGCTCAAAGCAATGTCAAAAATTTCTTATAAGATTATTAATGCTGGATGGGGGAATGATTTGATAAAAAAGATATCTACGGAGAAAATCCCTTTTATAAGCACATTCTTTACTCCTGCTTTTATGGCCGAAAGGTTTAATTATCCAGGCGATATTTATGTTGTTGTTTGTGATACTGATATCTCCAGGTCATGGGCTCCTGAAAATCCAGGGAAAAGCAGAATAAAATATTTTGCTTCTACGGAAATGGTTGTGCAGAGACTTAGGAGTTATGGAGTGAAAGAAAAAAATATCTATTATACAGGATATCCTTTGCCAGAGAAAAATTTAGGAGATAAAACTCTTACCTTATTGCGTGAAGATATAAAGAAGAGATTGATTAATCTTGATCCATATCAGACATATTTTAATAAATATAAATCGCATATAGAATTTCATCTTGGAAAACTCCCTGAAAAGTCGGGAAGAAAATTGACAATAATGTTTGCAATTGGAGGCGCTGGCGCTCAAAAAGAAATAGTTTTTGAAATGATAACTTCTTTAGCTGAAAAAATAAGAAACAATCAAATAAACATAATTTTGGTTGCTGGAACAAGAAAAGAAGTAAAGGATTACTTCCTAAAAAGAATTGTTTCGTTAAAATTGAGAAGAAATTTAAAAAGGAATATCAAAATAATATATCAAAAAAAGATAGAAGATTATTTTGATGAATTCAATTCTTCTTTAAGAGTTACTGATATCCTTTTTACTAAGCCAAGCGAACTTTCTTTTTATAGCGCTTTAGGGATTCCTATAGTAATAATGCCTGATATTGGCTATCAGGAAAAATTCAATAAAGAATGGCTTTTGAATCAAGGATTCGGGATATTGATGCAAGAACCTAACAGCGCTAATGAATGGCTGGATGATTTTTTGAAATATGGATATTTCGCGGATATTGCTATGCAATCTTTCGTCGAAAATAAGCAGAATGGGATATTTGATATTAAAAACATAATTTTAAAGAAGAGATAGAATTTTATGGCATCTTGGCTTATTGCCGCTTTGTCGGCTTATTTAATTTTAGCAATCGTAAGCATAGGAGATAAATTCTTGCTTGATAAAGTTAAGCTTCATTATAAGGAATATGCTTTTTATTCCGGACTTTTTTCATCTCTTTTAATTATTGCGATTCCTTTCATAAAGATAAATTTTTCTTTAGGAGAAATATTGCTCGCTACTTTGTCAGGTTTTTTATTTATTCTGGCAGTGATGTATTATTTCAAAGCGATGAATGATTTTGATGCTTCGCAAATCGTTCCGACAGTTAATGCTATGATACCAATATGCAGTTTTGTTTTTGGATATGTTCTTTCTATTATTTTTCCTGAAACTTTTGAAAAATTCATATTAAGCGGGAAAGAAATATTAGCATTTTTTTTCTTAGTGGCAGGGTCTTTTTTTATAAACTATCAAGATGGAAAAATAAATCATAAAAGTTTTGTTCCTTCATTTGTGTCTTCTTCCTTTTTTGCAATATCTCTTTTAACGGCAAATATTGTTTATTCAAGAGGAAGTTTTATAGAAGGATTTTTATGGATAAAATTAGGCTGGGCTATTTTTACATTGATTCTTTTTTCAGATAAAGATTTGAGAAAACATGTTTTGACAAAGAAAAGACAAAAAGCGATAAATAGAAAACAAGCATCATTGGTTATCGTTACTCAATTGGGAGGAGGTTTAGGTGGATTGCTTCAGGCTTGGGCTATTGCTTTAGTGGAGTTTTCTAAAGTTCCGATATTAAATGCCTTGCAAGGAGTCCAGTATGTTTTTTTGCTCTTTTTCTCATTTATTTTATCGAAGTTTTTCCCTCATATACTTGCTGAAGATATATCAAGCAAGGTTTTAGTTAAAAAAATGATTTCAGTAATATTAATAGCAGTCGGTCTTGCAATATTAATGCTTTTTTGAATATTATTAATAAATGATGAAATTTTTGATAAATTTTTTTTGGATTTTGGTCGTATCTGTTCTTTGTTTTTTGTTTCTAATTCCAAGAGAAAATAATAAAAATATGATTTGGGGGATGAATTTTTCTCAAAAATATGCCAGTGAACTTTCATTAGAATGGAAAGAAGTTTATTTGGCGTTATTGGAAGATATGAATGTGAAAAATATCCGTTTGGCAGTTCATTGGGATTTAATTGAGAAACAAAATGGGAATTATGATTTTTCTGATTTGGATTGGCAAATCCAGAAAGCTAAAGAAAACAATGCAAAATTAATCCCGATAATCGGAATGAAGACGACTCGTTGGCCGGAATGTCATATTCCTAGCTGGGCTTTTTCTTTGGATAAAAATAGTCAGCAGGAAAAAATTTTGGCGTTATTGGAGAAAATAGTTTCAAAATATAAAAATGAGGGGACTATAGAATATTGGCAATTAGAAAATGAACCGTTTTTCACTTTTGGAGAGTGTCCATGGAAGGATGACGAATTTTTGGAAAAAGAAATTTCTTTAGTCAGGTCTATTGATAAAAATCATAAAATAGTTTTAAGTGATAGTGGGGAAGGATCTTTTTGGTTTAGGATAGCAAGGTTAGGCGATATTCCAGCTGTTACTACATATCGAAATGCCTGGTTTAAGGAATTAAACAGATATATAAAATATCCTTTTGGTCCGAATTTCTATAATATAAAAATATCCTTGATCAAGTTTTTTTTCGGGAAAGACACAATGTGCGGAGAATTTCAAGCAGAACCGTGGGGTCCTAAATTGACTTATAAGCTATCTTTTGAAGAGCAGTCAAAAAGCATGAATTTAGAAAAATTCAAGGAAAATATTGAATATATTAGGAAAACAAAATACTCTAGAGTCTATTTATGGGGTGGAGAATGGATGTACTGGGCAAAAAAAAATAATTATGATAATTCAATTTGGGAAGAAGCAAAAAAAATATTTAAATAAAATATGTTAAGCATAGTCATTCCTACTTTAAATGAAGAAAAAAATATAACTCGACTATTAGGGCAAATTACAAGCCAAGAAATAGGCGATGATTTTGAAATTATAGTCGCTGACGCTGGATCTAAAGATAGAACTAGAGAAGTTGCTCAAAGCTTCGGAGCAAGAATTGTTCAGGGCGGACTGCCTGCAAGAGGTAGAAACGAAGGGGCAAAAAATGCTAAAGGAGATATTATTCTTTTCTTTGATGCTGATATTGAACTCTCGCCAGATCTCGTGAAAAAATCTTTAGAAGAATTCAAAAAGAGAAATCTTGATGTAGCTTCTTATTCTATCTATCCTCAAATAAATAATTTTTATCTTAATACTCTTTCTTTGGATTTATTTTATAATTATCCAGCCAGGATTTTGAGAAAAGTTTATCCTATGGGCGCTATGGGAATAATGGTTAAAAAAAGTATTTTTGATCAAATTGGTGGGTTTGATGAGAGTATAAAATTAGCAGAAGACCATTATTTTATGGGGCAAGCCGCAAAAATAGGCAATTTTGGATTATTCAAGAGTGGCGAAATCTATATGCCGATTCGCAGATTTGAGAAAGATGGGTATATAAGAACTGCTTTGAAGTATTTGAAGTGCGCAATATATATGAATCTCTATGGTAGAAAGGGATTGGACAAATTCAGTTATGATTTTGACCATTACGATAAAAAGAAAAACTGAGAGAAGATAAAAAAGGTAAGAATAATCTTTTGGAAAACAGACTTGATTTTAGGATTTAAAATTGTAAAATATTACTACTATGATCAATCCAGGAGGTAATTTTACCAATAAAAGCCAGGAGGCTATTTTGATGGCCCAGGAGATAGCTAGGGAAAATCAACAGCCTCAAATAGATACTATTCATCTTTTAGCAGCTCTCTTAATTCAGGAAGATAGCATCGTTTTTCGTGTCTTAGAAGATTTTGAAATTGATATAAAAGATTTAAGGATAAGAGTAGACGCTGCCATCAGAAGTATTCCTCCGCAAAGCGGGAAGAACATGGCTAATCAGTTCTATCTCACTCAAGATATGGCTAAGGTTCTTGAATTTGCTAGAGACGAAGCAATGAAGATGAATGATGAATTTATTTCCGTAGAACATCTTTTTTTGGCTTTTTTCAAAATAGATTGCAAAGCAAAAACAATTCTGAAAAGTATAGATATAATTTTAAAGGATAAAAATCAAGAATCTATTTCTAAGCTTGATTATTTAATTGCACTTCAGGCGATTTCAAAATTAAGGGCTGGATCTAATATTACTGATCCTGAGCCTGAGAGCAAAATAAGAGTTTTAGAAAAATATTCAAGAAATCTTACTGATTTGGCAAAATCAGGAAAATTAGATCCATTAATTGGAAGAGAAGATGAATTAAGGAGGGTCATTCAAATTTTAAGTAGAAGGACAAAAAATAATCCTGTTTTGGTTGGTGAGCCCGGAGTCGGAAAGACTGCGATTGTTGAAGGATTAGCTCAAAAAATAGTTAAAGGAGATGTGCCAGAGAGTTTGAAAGATAAAGAATTACTCGAATTAGACCTCGGGGCAATGGTTGCTGGCACTAAATATCGCGGAGAATTCGAAAGCAGAGTTAAAGCTCTTTTGAAAGAAATAAAACAAGCTGGAGATAGATATCTTTTATTTATTGATGAACTTCATACTGTCGTTGGCGCTGGAGCTGCAGAAGGATCTATTGATGCTGCTAATCTTTTAAAACCTGCTTTAGCTCGCGGGCAGTTAAGAGCTATAGGAGCAACAACTTTGAAAGAATATCAAAAATATATTGAGAAAGACACTGCTTTAGAAAGAAGATTCCAACCTGTTTATGTAAAACAACCTTCCGTTGAAGATACTGTTTCTATCTTAAGAGGATTGAGAGAAAAATATGAACTGCATCATGGAGTAAAAATAAAAGATTCCGCAATTGTCGCTGCCGCGAATTTGTCAGCTAGATATATTAGCGATAGATTTTTACCAGATAAAGCGGTTGATGTTATTGACGAAGCAGCGTCAAAGTTGCGATTGGAATTAGAATCAGAACCAATGGAAGTCGATAATTTCAAAAAAGATATTCAGAGATTAGAGATAGAAAAAGAAGCTCTTAAGAGAGAAGATGATGTTAAATCAAAAAAGAGAATTTCTGAGATCGATAAGATAATTCAAGAGAAGAGATTAAAAAATAATGATTTGGAAAAGAATTGGAAGCAAGAAAGGGAATTGATAAAGGAAATAAAAGATATTAAAAACAAAATTGATGAATTGAATTTTCATTCTGAAAAAGCTCAGATCGATCTTGATTATCAGACTGTGGCAGAAATTAAATATGGAAAAATCCCTGAAGCTCGCAAGCAATTAGCCGAAAAAGAAGATAAACTTTCTAAAATAAGGAAAAGAGGCGGATTTTTAAAGGAGATTGTCGATGAAGAAGATGTCGCAAGAGTCATTTCTGAATGGACCGGGATTCCTTTGACGAAATTGATTGAAGAAGAATCTAAAAAATTAGAAAATTTAGAAGACATTTTGCATAAGAGAATAGTTGATCAGAGCGCAGCAATCAAAGCTATTGCTAATGCCATTCGCAGATCAAGAGCAGGCATATCTGAAGAAGATAAGCCGATAGGGTCTTTTATATTCTTGGGGCCAACCGGAGTAGGTAAGACTGAAACAGTTAGAGCTTTGGCTGAAGTGCTTTTTAATGATGAAAAAGCTATTGTTAGACTGGACATGTCAGAATACATGGAGAAATATGCTGTTTCAAAAATTATAGGGTCTCCTCCTGGTTATGTAGGATATGACGAAGGCGGTCAGCTCACTGAACAAATCAGGAGAAGGCCTTACAGCATTTTGCTTTTAGATGAAATAGAAAAAGCTCATCCTGATGTTTTTAATATTTTGCTTCAAGTTTTAGAAGATGGAAGATTGACTGACGCAAAAGGCAGAGTGGTCTCATTCAAAAATACAATCATTATAATGACTTCCAATATTGGTTCTGATATTATTTCAGAAACAGGAAATTTTGGATTTATTTCTAAAGATGCTAAAGAGAATGCTAACACTAAGGATAAAATAATAGGGGCATTGAAAGATTATTTCAGGCCAGAATTTCTAAATAGGATTGATGAAATAGTAATATTCAATCATCTTAGCAAGGAAGATATTTCAAAGATTGTTGATTTAGAAATGAAAAAAGTTTCGAAAAGATTGAAAACTAAGGATATAGAAATTTCTTTGACCCTTTCCGCAAAGAAGTTTCTTATAGAAAAAGGGTTTGATATTAATTATGGAGCTAGACCGTTAAAGAGAACGATACAAACAATGGTTTTAGATCCGCTTGCAATTAAAATAGTTTCTGGTGGAATAAATCAAGGAGATAAAATCATTATTGATTCTGATGGGAAAAGGATAATTTTTACAGAACAAAAAAATAAACCAAAAAAGAAGGCCAAATAAAATTATGAAAAAGACATACAAAATTATATCTTTTTTCTTGATAGCAGTATTCGGAGGCATAATCGGATCGCAATTGATTTGGCCTTATTTTGCTAAAAAGAATTATAATATAAATTCAGATCAGCCTAATGTTATTGTTGAGAATAAAGAAATCAGAGTTACTCAAGATTCCGCTTTTGAAGAAGCCGCCTTAAAGGTAATGCCTTTAGTAGTAGGATTCTATTCAGATCCAAAGACTTCTCCAATTTCAGGAACAGGATTAGTTCTTACAAGAGATGGATTGGCTGTTGTTCCAGGCGGATCGTTGGTAAATGGATTGAATTATCATTTTATAATTTCTGGGAAGGAGTATAAATATGAGATTTTGAAAAGCGATTATAAAAATAATCTAACTTTGGTAAAACTTGATTCAGCTGATTTTAAGACATTAGATCTTCTTGATAAAAAAGATCTAAGATTGGGGCAGAAAGTTTTTTCTCTTACTAGTCAGTTCGATTTTTCAGAAAATCCTTTAGAGCAGTATTATTCTATTGGTTATGGTTTTATTGAATTTTTAAAGAAAGATAATTTCGGCCTGTCATTTCCAATTGATTATGAAAAGCAGGGTTCTCCGCTATTTGATATAAAAGGGAATATTGTAGGATTAATTTTTATCCAAAACAGAGAGATAAAAATTATTGATGCAAAGATACTTAAAGATTTGATAGAATTTTCTCAAAAATAAGCTGATTGATAAAAAAGCAAAAAAACGGCTAAAATGGGGAATTTAGCCGTTTTTTGCTTAAAACCATATTTTATGCTTAGAAAAATTTTTCAATGTCTTAGAGCCATTTTTAGGGCAAAAAAGCCTATTTAAAACGGCTAATAAGGGAAAAAGGTATATCGCCGAGAAATTAAAATTGTGCGCGGTATAGGAATCGGACCTATTACTTCTCGCATGTGAAGCGAGCGTTCTACCAGTGAACTAACCGCGCTTTATTTGCCATACGAATCTGACTATTATTGGGCAGTTCGTAAAATAAAGCAAATCGCTGAGCTAATTGCTCTATATTGATAATAAGATATATTTTGATAATAGAAAAGAAAAATATCCAGCATATAGTTTGCTTTGCAAATATCAAAGGGGAGATATAAGAAAAACTAAATCCCACTGTAAAGCGGGATTTAGTTTTTAATGGTGGACGATACAGGGCTCGAACCTGTGACCTTCTCGACGTCAACGAGACGCTCTACCAGCTGAGCTAACCGTCCAATAAACTAAAATAAAGTATAAAGAATTAAATATAAATTTTCAATGCCAATAAATTTTTTGTTTAAAGCACTTTTTATTTTCCTGGTGGGCGTGGATGGGATCGGACCATCGGCCTCCACTTTATAAGAGTGGCGTTCTAACCACTGAACTACACGCCCATATCCGCCAAGCGGATATTATTTAATATATTAATTATTTATTAAATTTTCAAATTCTTCCTTTTCAATCGTTTCTTTTTCTATCAAAACTTTGGCTACTTTGGAAAGTAAATTCTTTTTGTCCTTCAATATTTTATTAGCTTTATCTTGTCCTTCTTTTATGAAATTCTCAACTTCTTCATCTATTCTCTCAGCAATTTTATCAGAGTAATTTTTTGCTTCACCGAAATTGTCATTCGTGAATTCCATCATTTGTTTTTCCCCGAATGTTACAGGCCCGAGTTTTGACATTCCATATTCTTTAACAAGGCTTCTGGCGATTGATGATGCTCTTTGAAGGTCATTGCTTGCTCCTGTTGTCACTTCTCCAAAAACTAATTTTTCTGCGCAATATCCTCCCATTAATGTTGCAATATCAGAAATAAACTCATCTCTTGTTTTGAATTTTTTTTCTTCCCTAGGCAATGTGAGTGTATATCCTCCTGCATATCCTCTGGAAATTATAGAGACTTTTCTGACCGTATCTCCTCCGGGAGAAAATGTATTTACTAACGCATGACCGACTTCATGATAAGCAGAGATTTCTTTCTCTTTTTCTGATAAAAGATGACTTTTTCTTTCT
>JAGOPM010000031.1 GCA_017991975.1 Candidatus Parcubacteria bacterium
CCAAAATAGTAATATCACCAAAGAAGACAAAGATTTTGTTAACAATTTTATTAATAAATATTCAAAAAATATAACATTAATTCCTAGAATAAATAAAAAAGAAAATCTCGTTCAAGAATATAAAGATGTTGACATCATAACAGATCAATTTGATTTAGGAATCTTTGGAGTAGTTGGTCTAGAAGCTATGTGCTGTAAAAAAGCTTTGCTTACCTTTTTTTCTAATAAATATAGCAAATACTATGATAATGTAATGCCACCCATTCTAAATTGTGAAAACGAACAGCAAATATACGAAACTTTAAAAGATATTCTTACTAATAATAAAAAAGATTATCTTAGCTCTCTAGGAAACCAAGCATTCCAATGGGTATCAAAATATCACGATATTAAACCAGTGGCAAAAAAAATAGTGGAAACAATCAATGCTTTTTAATTATTTTTACACAAAAAATCATCAAGAATTTAAAAAATCTCTTGGATATAATTTCTCCAGTGATGATTTTTCTATCGGCGCGTACAAACATAATCTTTTTTTAGGAAACAAATTATTAATAAACTCAATTAGAATTGCATTACCATCAATCTCCTTAGAAAAAGATTTTTCTTTATATAAGCAAAATACCATAGAAAATATTGCAAAAAAAAATAAAGCTTTTTATATTTCTGGTTTTTCATTTAATTACCAAGATGACAATGTTAATTGCAAAAAACAATATACATTCTTATTAGATCTTGATAAAAATATTGATGAAATTTATCAAGCCATAGATAGATCGGTAAAAAAAAATCTAAAACACGCTAAGGAATTAGGAATATCATGTTCTAGAGTATTGCAAAAAGAAGGCTTCTTAGCATATTGTGATGTTTTAAAAGAATTTCGATCTGGTAATAATTTTAGAATTGATAAACAGGAAACTCTATTGAAACAATGGGAATTAATGCATAGGGAAAAACCAACAAAATCAAATTATGAAGTCTTTTTATCAAAAGATAAAAATGGAAACATATTATCAGGAATGGGAATCATAATTAATTGGGAAGAAAAACAATTCATAGAGGTATCAATAGCCAGAGCTAAAAAAAGCATAGAAGATAAATTGCCAGATGGTGAATTGTTAAAATGGTCTATTATCTGTTGGGCGCAAGAGAATGGATTGAAAAGTTATAATTTAGCAGGAGCAGACCCAGATGCTCTTCCGGGAACAAAAGAATATAATATATTCAAATATAAAACAAAATGGGGCGCGACTCTTACCCCATATTATTTTTTTGAACAATATTTTGTTCAAAATAGATGGTATTATAATATTTTTCTAAAAATGATCCATCTTCTAAAAAAATAATTATCTTATTTTCTTAATAAATTCTATAAATTTTAGGAAACTATAATATTCAAATTCCCCATCTCTACCTTACCTACGGAATCTTTCTTTTACGATATTATCAAATGTTCCATCTTTATAGAGTTCAATTTTAGATTCACTTAATTTCATATCTTATTTAAAGCTTTTATTGTAATGTCTAAAGCATCTCTTGCCTCTTTGCCAGTCATCATATTTTTTTTACCTTTTGAAATCATAGAAATAAAATATTCCAATTCAAATTTTAAAGGCTCTTGTTTTTTTATTTTTACTATCACAGGCTCTGCCGTTTTATTGGCAACAATCTTTTTTTCGCTTCTTTTATAAAATTCTAGATCTTGAGTAATATAATTTAGTTTTGCAAAACCTTTTGTTCCAGTTACTGATAATTCTCTAATTTTCAAAGGACTTATCCAATTCACTTGAACATAAGCAGAGAAATCATCATATTTTAAAAATATATCCGCATAGTCATCCAAATAATTATTTATTAAATTCCCCCCATTAGCATATATCTCTTTCGGCAATCTGTTCATTAAAAAATTGATTATATCTATATCATGAACTGCAATATCTAAAATAACTCCCGTGTCTCTTTTTTTAGGAATATATGGACCAAGTCTTTTAGCATTTATAGATAGAATTTTCCCAAGCCTTCCTTTTTTAACCAATTTATCTAATTGTAAAACAGCTGGATTAAATCTTTCTATATGGCCAACAGTAAATTTTCCTTTACTTTGATTTGCCACTTTTAAAATTTCATTTGCTTCTTGAGTTGTATAAGCAATAGGTTTTTCTAAAAAAGTATTTATATTTTTATTCAAACAATAAACTGCAATTTCTTTATGACTTTTTGTTGGAACAGCAATAGAAACAGCATCAATTTTTTCTTTTTCAAGCATTTCTTTGTAATCAAGATATCCTTTGCAATGGAATTCCTGGGAGATTTTATTCATTGTATCAAAGTCGATATCGCAGATAGCAATCAATTTGCAATTTTTCATTTCAGAATAAACGCGAACATGATTCCTTCCCATGTTCCCAGTCCCTATAACTGCAACATTGATCTTTTTTAGCATATTTAGTTAAAAAATTCTTTTATTGTTTTTATTATCAAATCTTGGTCGTCTCTGCTTAGCTCAGGATAAATCGGAAGAGATAAAACGCTTTGACAGGCAGATTCAGCAACAGGGAAATCTCCGACTTGATATCCTAAATATCCAAAAGCTTCCTGGAGATGAAGTGGAATTTGATAATAAATCATTGAAGGAATATCTCTTTCTTTCAAAAAAGAAAATAATTCGTCTCTCCTTTCTGATTTTAATGTATATTGATGGAAGATATGGACACAATCATCATCAATCTGCGGACATTCTATCCCTTTAATATTTGATAAATTTTTCGTGTAATATTGCGCTATTTCTAATCTTTTCTGATTCCATTCGTTTAAATACCTAAATTTTACCCTCAAAATAGCAGCCTGAATTGCATCAAGCCTTGAATTCATCCCAACAATCAAATGTTTGTATTTATCTTCAGAAGACGATCCGTGATTTTTCAAAAGAAAAATTTTTTTAGCTAATTCGCTATTATTGGTAATCGCCGCTCCGCCATCTGCGCATGCTCCTAAATTTTTTGTCGGGAAAAAAGAAAAAGCTGAAATATCTCCTATTGATCCAGCCATTTTCCCCTTATACTGAGCGCCGATTGCCTGACAAGCATCTTCAATAATAAAAAGCTTGTGTTTATTTGCTATCTCAACAATCTTATCCATATCAGCCATTTGTCCAAAAATATGGACTGGGATAATAGCTTTCGTTCTCTCAGTTATTTTTTCTTCAATTTTTTGTGGATCAATATTAAAAGTTTTGGGATCGATATCAACAAAAACCGGTTTTGCCTGACAATTAGCAATCACTTCCGCAGTAGCTATAAAAGTAAAAGGAGTAGTTATCACTTCATCTCCTTCTTTTATGTTCAAAGCTCTTAAAGCTAAGAAAAGCGCATCAGTCCCGGAATTCATTCCAGCACAATATTTTACATTGCAGAACTGAGCCATATCATGTTCAAAATCCTGGACCTCTTTTCCTCCAATAAAATAAGAATCCTGCATTACTTTTTTTACCGCTCCATCAATTTCTTTCTCTAAAATAGAATATTGCTTGCTTAAATCGAAAAATTTCATATTTGCATTATTTTCTCATCTTGTTTCTTATAATTCCTTGAACATTTATTGCAAGAACATTCAGATTCGTTTTTTTCAAAAATCCTTTCTCCACATTCACACATCCATCCAATTACTTTTGCTGGATTACCGACGGCAATTGCATAATCAGGTATATCTTTGACAACAACAGCCCCTGCACCAATAAAAGCATATTTTCCGATTTCATGACCACAAATAATCGTTGAATTCGCTCCTAAGCTCGATCCTGTCTTAATAAGAGTTTTTAAATATTGGTCTTTATTTTTGGGAAAACCAGCGCGTGGATTAAGATCATTTGTAAACACAACACTTGGCCCGACAAAAACATAATCCTGTAATACGACCCCATCCCAAACATCAGTGTTTGATTGAATTTTAACACTATCTCCTATCACGGCACCTGTCGCAACTAAAATATTATGCCCAATAGTGCAATTCTTACCAATTTTAGATCCTGGCATTATCTGGCTATTGTGCCAAATCTTAGTGTTATTGCCTATTTCTGATTCCGGCGAAACTTCAGCGCTTGGATGCGCCCAAAAAGCTTGATTTTGGCTATCCATAATAATTTTTATTATATACTAATCATATAAGCTCAAAGCTTTGCAGTCAACAAAAAAGCGCGCTTTTTTTAAAGCGCGCTTAACAATGTACTATTCCTCCAAACAAGAAACAAGCATCTTACAAACATTGTAAAATGATATCTCCTGGGAATTATATGGCCGGTCAGAGAAAAAAGCAGACTCGTAAGAATTGGAAACTTCCAAAACAAGATTGCAATCATTGTTCTTGTTTGTCTGAATTATCTTCTTGAACTCTGCCAAAAACAGATGATCATTCTCTAAAATTGGAGAATGGGAGGTTATCTTTCCATTGAAATATTCAAGTTTTTCTCCGTTTTCAAATCCGCACAAATGAAAAACTTTAGCTTGACGATTGTATTGTTTTTCCCATTCTTCGTCCATTATCATTTTCTCATCTAAGAAATGGCGGTATCTATCATTTAAAAATGATCTAAGAACAATCCCTTGCCTGACAAACAATCCAGAACTTTCTAAAACCATTTTTTCTTCTTGAGTCATATCATAGAGAAATTGGATTGGAATTTTAGAATAATTTTTATATCTGAAAATGTAGTTCAACGCGAATCTCAAATGCTCTTCATCAA
>JAGOPM010000032.1 GCA_017991975.1 Candidatus Parcubacteria bacterium
GTTTAACATTTATTTTCCATTTGATAAATTTTTATTTTGTTTTCAATCAAGCGAGTCCAAACAATATAGGAATCGCTTATGGATTTTGGCTTTATATATGGCCATATCTTTTAGGCGCATTAATTCCTTTTTTATTTTTTTTGTTCCTGCATTTAGTCTCAAAAGGCCAATGGATGGGTTTGGGAGATTCAAAAATAGGATTTTTATTAGGTTTAATTTTAGGATATCCCAATGTGTTAATAAGCTTGTTGTTAGCTGTTTTTCTAGGTGCTATAATGGGATTAATATTGATATCTTTAAAACAAAAAGGATTAAAAAGTGAAATGCCTTTCGGTCCATTTTTGATTTTTGGTTTTTATTTAATGTTTTTTTTCGGAGAAATATTTATTGAAATTTATCGCAATTTATTTTTATGGTAAATAAAAAATTCGAGAAAGCTTATACTATGGTCGAAATGATAACAGTAGTCGCGATTATCATGATTCTTTCAGCTGTTTTTGTTTCGCTTAATCAGCCTCAAAAGAAGTTCGCGTTGCAAAGAAATGTTTATTCTTTATCAGCTGCCGCCAGGAGCATCCAGGAAATGTCGATGTCTATTTCTACTATAAAAATTAATGGAATCGATCGTGTTCCAGAAGGCGGGTATGGAATAGAATTGAATGCTGATACTGCTGACAATAAAAATAAAAAATATTATCTTTATTTTAATGATTCGCCTGATATGGCAAGCTTAATTTATGGTTCCGGAGAGGCAGTTTTAAATTCTCCGATTGCGCTTACTGATAATGTTTTTATTTCAGATATTTCGGGAATAGATGAATCTGGAATCGATGTTAATGAAATTACCCAGTTAAATATTATTTATTATCCGCCGGATCCTAAAATTTTAATGTTTTATGGAGGCAATTCAGACAATGCGCTTAGAGAAGCGACTGTGACTTTGAAATTAGGAGAAACAAAATTTATAAGAAAAATTCGTTTCAATAAATTAGGATTAGTTTCTGTTGATCAGAAACAAGAAGTAGAGCCCTAGTGAAATATTGACCCCTGTTATCAGGCAAGGTCATTCCGTTACGCGGATTTCACGAGGCAAGCTCCATAAAATATCATTATTATTTTAAAAATGAAAAATAAAAATAAATTTCAAACCCTTCGACAAGCTCAGGGTCAACCAACTCTCCGACAGGCCTACAGCGAGCCTAGTCGAACTGCGCGGAACCAAAAAGGTTTTACATTATTGGAAACAGTAGTCGCATTAGGGATTTTGGCATTAGGAATTGGCGGACTTTTTGTTTCCTTGCAAGATATTGAAATGAATTTCGGATATGCCAAAGGTTATATTGTCGCAGCATATTTAAATCAAGAAGCAATTGAATATTTGCGCAATATTAAAGATAGCAATGTTTATGAACCAGTTCCAGCCAATGAAACATATGATTCGGGGATTATTTATAATAATCCTGATTACTATGAAATTGATATTGCTGCGCAAGAAGACAGTCAATTAATATCTTTAAGTAATAATTCAGAAATTGAAAACCAATGTTTTTCTTCTGGGTTTAATACTAAAAATTGTTATGAATTAACAGCAATAAAAGATTTGAATATAAAAAGTTCAGCTCCTTATTATTTTTATGGAGGAGCAAATGATATGAAAGCTAATATGAAAAGAATTGTAAAGGTTGAAAAGGTTTCTGGGAATGATGGGGCAAATGATTATGAAACGATTAAAGCAGAATCAATTGTATTATTTAAAGTTAAAGAAAAGGTCTATGCCCATAAAGTAATTCATTTCATGTATGATAGATAATCCTTCGACAAGCTCAGGACAATTTCAAAAAGCTTTTAGTTTAATAGAAATTGTAATTGTAGTAGCTATAACATCAGTGCTTTTAATTGTGACAATGCAAATATTATCTTCAGCAATAAGAATTGAATCACGCACATTAGTTGCTCAAGCAATGTATGAGCAAGTCAATTATTTAATTGATTATATCAGTAAAGATATTAGAATGGCTGCTCGAGGATCTATCACAGGAGATTGCAATAGGGGCATTAAACAAAAAATTGGCATTATTCAAGAAAATGGGGGGATCGCTATAAAAGACCAAAGGAATAATTGCATGGAATATTCCTTAGCTATTGAACCGGCAAATGGAACACAGGAAGAAGAAAAATATATTATTGCTAAAAGAACAGATTATAATAATCTTGATCCAGACAATCCTTACCCAAATGCTCCGTATGTTTTGCCTTTAACATCAAAGGATTTTAAGGTCACTGATTTAAATTTTTCCGTCTTGCCCCAAACAACAGATTCAGCAGATGGAGCCCAGACTAAAGTTTTAATAAGTTTAGGAATTGAAAGCAAGAAATATAAAGATATTAAATTAAAAATACAAACTTTAGTGTCAACAAGAAATAGAGATTAAAAAATATGGCAACCCAAAACAGAAAATTTCAAAAAGGTCCTTCGACAAGCTCAGGACTGAACCCTTCGACAAGCTCAGGGTTAAAAGAATGCCCTTCGACAGGAGCAGTAGTGAGTCAGTCGAATTACTCAAGACCGAACAGAAAATTTCAAAAAGGTGTTTCTTTATATTTTGTCGTTATTACCGTAATGATAATGCTTTCTTCGGTTATGGTTTTAAGCAATATTTTATATATCCGGACGAAAATGATTAAAGATGCAGGAGATTCGGTCATTGCTTTTTACGCTGCTGATTCAGGGATTGAAAAATCTCTTTATTATAAAAATATTATCAAGAAAGCAGATCCAGACAATGGGTGGGCTGATCCATCAAGCGGATATTATTTGGGACCAAGCTTGTATAGTGTTGAGTCAGATCCTAATTATGGTTATAAATCTTTTTTCTCTAAGGCTGGAAATAATTTGAGGACATTAATTTCCATAGGAAAATTCGGAAAGATAAAAAGAGGAATTATCGTGAAATGGTAATATGGATAGGCAAGATGCAAAACAAAGGATTGAAAAATTAAAAGAAACAATTAATCATCATCGCTATTTATATCATGTTTTAGATAAGCAAGAGATAAGCGATGAAGCTTTGGATTCGTTAAAGCACGAATTATATAAATTAGAGCAAGATTTTCCTGAATTTGTAACTCCTGATTCTCCCACTCAAAGAGTTGGAGGAAAACCTTTGCCAGGTTTTAAAAAAATAAAACATTTAAAGCAAATGGTCTCTCTTGAGGATATTTTTGAATCTCAAGAGCTTTTTGATTGGGAAAAATATTTGAAGCGATTAAATATTAATCCAGAAAATTATTTCGCGGAATTGAAAGTTGATGGTTTCGCAATTAGTTTGATTTACGAAAAAGGAATTTTAAAACAAGCAATAACGCGAGGTGATGGTAAAATCGGAGAAGATGTTACGGAAAATATAAAAACAATTGAAAGCGTTCCATTGAAATTGCAAATATATCAAAAAGATAAAACCAAACAATCATGCTTTGTTTGGGACAAAGATAAAATTTCTGATTTTAAAATTGAGGTGAGAGGGGAGGTCTATATGACAAAAAAAGAATTTAATAGGATTAACAAGCAAAGAGAAAAAGATGGTTTAGAAATTTATGCCAATCCTAGAAATTTGGCGGCTGGATCAATCAGGCAATTAGATCCTAAAGTCGCTGCATCAAGAAAATTAAGTTTTATGGCTTATGATTTGCCTAGCGCTAATGATTTAGGATTAAAAACTCACGAGCAAAAACATTGCGCTTTGGAACAAATGGGTTTTAAAACTGACTACGGAAAAAATTTTAGCAATTTGAATCAAATTATCGATTTTTGGGAGAAAATAGAGAAAGAAAGAGAGAGTCTTCCGTTTTTAATTGATGGAGTTGTTGTGACTATTAATAATAATGATATTTTTGAAAAATTGGGTATTGTTGGAAAAACTCCAAGAGGAGCTAGAGCGCTTAAATTCTCTCCTAACCAAGCGACTACTAAAATAGAGAATATTGAGGTGCAGATAGGCAGAACTGGCGTAGCAACGCCAGTAGCGCACTTAAAACCAATAGTTTTAGGCGGAGTTAGAGTTGCCCGCGCAACTTTGCATAATATGGATCAAATAAAACGTCTGGGGGCAAAAATTGGCGATACGGTTATTGTGCAGAGAGCTGGAGATGTTATCCCAGCTGTAAGCAAAGTTTTAGCAGAATTGCGCACAGGTAAAGAGAAAGAATTTAAGATGCCACAAAATTGCCCAGTATGCGGGGAAAAATTAGAAAAGCAGGGAAGCGATGTGGCATATAGATGCAAAAATCCAGAATGTCCTGCTGTTTGCAGGGAAAGGCTTTATCATTTTGTCTCTAAAAAAGCTTTCAACATTGACGGATTGGGACCCGAAATTATTGACGCGCTTTTAGAAAATAATTTAATCAGGAAAGCTTATGATATTTTTAAATTAAAGAAAGATGATTTAGTAAACTTAGAGAGATTTGCTGAAAAATCATCTCAGAATTTAATAGATTTAATTCAAAACAGCAAAAAAATAACTTTAGATAAATT
>JAGOPM010000009.1 GCA_017991975.1 Candidatus Parcubacteria bacterium
TTAATTTTTATTGTTTTATTGGGATATATTAATTTAATTATTAAAAAATCTATTCCTGAAACGCCATTGCATATTATTGCAATCGGAATATTATCTGGAATCTTATGGGGACTGGGACAGATGATGGGGTTATTCGCTTTTCAGAATGGGGGTATAGCTTCCAAGGCGGTTCCGATTTTTAATTCGAATACTCTAATCGTTGTTATTGTAGGGATTATTTTCCTCAAAGAAGCGCCAGCGGCGAATATGGCTGAATGGATTAAATTTGTCACAGGAATAATAGGAATAATCTTAGGAGGAATTTTGTTAAGCAAATAGAATATAGAGATTATTTATTATAAAATAAAAAGTAAAAGGGTGTGCAATGCACACCCTTTTTTAATATTAGTATTCCTATTTTGTTTTCCATTGTATTTCTGATTCTTTGCCGCAATATTCCAACCATTCGCCTTCAGAAGTTACTACATACCATTTCTTTTTAGCATCTGACCAAATCATCGGATCGCCTTTATAATAAGGTTTTTTAACTATCTCTTTTGGTTTTAATTTATCAAGTTCCAGCCATTTTTTGAAAATTGTTTCAATTGAATAATCAAGATTTCTGGAATTCGCCCATTGAGCGACTTTATCTATTGCGTTTTTCGCTTCATTAACTGATCCTGAAAGTTCTATAAGTTGTTTGGCTGGTTTTGCAAATCTGCCATAAATTATTTTTTTCTTTTTAGCGTCTTCCTTTATCTGTTCTATGCTTAGTCCTTTGGAATAAAAAAAATGATTAACGACTTGCTGTATCTCGCTTTCTTTTTCTTCTTTCTTAGATATATTTTGTTTTTTCTTCTTTTCAGCCATTTCCTATTTGCTTATCAAAAGATAATAAAATTTTTTTATAAAATGATTCAGCGGCTTCCAATTCTTTTTTTCCAGTTTCTGTTATTTGATAAAATCTTTTTCTTTCATGATATTCGCTCTTTACCAAATCTTGCGATTCCAGTCTGTATAAGACGCGATAGGGAGTTATTTTTCCTGTTTTAAATCCGAAGAATTTTTCTATCAATGCTGGAATTTCCCAGGCATAAATTGGGTATTTTTTATTTCTGGAATTTAAAATTATAAGGATATATATCCAAAGATTTTCTATTGTATTTAATTTCTCCAGCCTTTGACTTGGAAGCATAAAAGTTTTATGATTTTTATATAAAGCACATTCTATCTTAGAATGTCTGTAAACTTATAAAAATCATAACATCATTAAATAAAACTATCAAACATATGACACCGTTCAATAGATTCAAACAATTGATGACAGAAGGAAACCTTTGGATATATCTTTTGTCATTAGGCAAGGACAAAGAAGTTATAATCGATGAAACTCAAAGACTGATTTTTGAAAAATACGGATTCTTAGGAGGCAAGCTTTTAATCTCCAGAGTTATTTTTTCTTTAGCAAAAGAAGGTTATATAGCTAAAACTAAATTCCAAAGCCAGAATGCCTATAAAACAACCCCTAAGGGATTGGAAGAATTAGGTAAAATGGCCAGATTTTTTCAAGAAATGGCCTCAAAAATTTAAATTTATTTTTAAAAGACCCTGTGGAAAAACAGGGTCTTTTAATTTCGAAAAATAGTAAAAATCCTTTATTTATAAGGATTTTAAGGGATAATTTACTGCTATTGACAAAAATTGAATAGTGTGCTAATATATATGTATCATTAAATAAAAGGCTCTTGCCTTTTTTTAATGAAAAGCCATTTAAAATAGGAGGAATTGATGAGAAAACTTGTTGCTGTGTTGACCGTTGTAGCTGCCATGTCTTTTGCCACTTTTGGTTTTGGAAGAAATGCTTATGCTCAAAATAGTCATAGTATAACTACATTCCCAACGTCTATTGATGCAAAAATATCCCTTCAAATCACTTTTGACTCAGTCTATGTCGCGGTCCAGGTAATTGATTGGCATGGCGTGCAAGGCGGAACATTCAGCTTCAAGGGCGGGAGAGCGAGCGTGAACGGAATAACAATGATTATTTCGTCACATTCAGGGTTTCTTGATGCGCAAAAAAGCGATTCTATAATCCTTGATCAAATTGGTGTGCTTGAAGAATCAACATGCTACAGAATAAACCTTTATTATTATGAATGGGGGACTGGCAGAAGATTTAAGCTTGCTAATATCATTTTTAGCACTCCTGCCATGCCGAAGGTTGAAGTTCAAACCGGAGATTGCATAAAAGCTGGAGAAAATGGATTTACAGCTTGTGGCAAAGTTGATTCTACTGGATTGAATGAAACCGTTTATTTGCAAATTGAGACTTCAGAAAATAAGGAGGCATTGGAAGAAAATAATTATAATGAAATTACTATTTTCCAATATCCAGGAATTGTTCCAACAGGAGAATATCTTGTTGATGCTTATGATTTGAAGCCTGGATCTGTTTATTATTACAGAATTATCGCGCAAAACGGTTCTGGAAGAAGCCAAGGCAAAATCAGGCAAGTAAAACTTCCTATTAATGATGATTAGTACTTTTAAAATAAAAGAATAAAAAAACAAACCCCAAGACAAAATCTTGGGGTTTTAATTTTAAGTTCTATTGACAAAATGTCATTTTTTTGTTTTATTTATTTTGGCAATAATTTTGCGCTCAGTTATTTTAAAAATCCAAAATAGGAGGAAAGATGCCCAGAATAATTACTGTTTTTGATTTTGATGGTGTAATTTGCGATAGCGCGAAAAAGAGTCTCTGCCTTTCAGAAGATATTTTAATGGAATTTTTTTCAAAATATGGATTAACAAGAGAAAAAGCAAAAGAAATCGCTTATAATTTATATTATGTCGGAGGAGATATTCCTAAAACAATGAAAAAAGAATTCCCGATAATCTCTTATGATGATATTAGAGAATCTATGAGTGAATTCGATAGGCGTTCAAGGCTTGAAGTTTATCAAGATTGCGGATTAGTAGATAACATAAGGGACCTTATTGAAAAAATATATAGGTCAAAGCGTTGTGAAATGTATATTTCTTCTCTTACGAGAGAAAAAATAATTAAAGAATTTTTAGAAAAGCATGGCTTAATCCAATATTTCAAACAGATAATGGGTCAGGAATCTGGACTAAAGAAAAACCATATAAAGAAAATAAGAGATCTTTACGATATTGAATATTATGATGATCCGCAGATAATTTTCGTGACAGACGCTGTTGCAGACGCATTAGAAGATGTAGAGCATGTTATAGGGATTGTGACAGATGGCAATGTTACGAGAATGCAGTCAATGATATTGGCTGGTAATAAACAAAGGAGTTGTTTTGTATTCCCCAGTGTTAAAAGAGTAAATGATCATTTTGAATCAGTGGCATTTTTCTAAAGAAGAAAACGGCATGGTTTTAACACCATTGCCGTTTTTTGTTCTGTGAATAAATACTATTTTACAATTGTAAAATAGTTTACTATAATAAAATTAGTTAATTACCAACTATATTGGAAAAGAAAAACCAACAAAGGAGGTAATGGAAATGACCGGAGAAAAACAAGATTTGAGAAAAGAAGAATTGCAAAAGATAATTGATGAAATGATAAGAAATAAAGTTGTTTCTGGAGGAGATCCTGTTGAGGCATTGATTGCTGTTGTGGATATTGCGATAGGATTTTGTATGAATAATCCGATATTGAATAATTCTCTTACGAAAAGTGATGGAAAAAAAATCGAAAAGATTAAAAATGAATTTTTTGGACAGATTGCCGTGTTGAAACATAGCCAATAAAAAGGAGGAAAATATGTGCACGCCAGTAGCAATAGTAGTTTGCGGCAAAGATACGCAAAAAAGAGAACTTGATAATGAATCATTGACAAAAGCCTTAGAATCGGAATTCGATCTTCCAAAATGCCTTATTTTCAATGGCGATCCTGATTTTCAGAAAATAGAAGATTTTATTTCCAAATTAGACAAAGAATATGGATCAAGGAAACCAGTATGTAAAATTCTTGCCACATTCGATAAAGAAATTTTGGGCAGAATTCCAGAAGATCTCCACTTTAATTATAAATTTTTTTTAGGCATTGGCGGGAATCATTCTGGATTTGATGAACAAACATCAATAATGAATCTAAGCGCGACTATCAGAGAATATGTCCATTACTTCAGAAAATAAGAATATACAACAAAAATTCCGGTTTTAATTTTGCCGGAATTTTTATTTGATGTTTTTAACTAAAAATGTTTCAATAAAAATATTATGAAAAACAATATTAAAGCCATAATTTTCGATTTAGACGGAACGCTGTTTGATTCAGAAGGATATCAATGGCAAGGATGGGTTATGCCATTGAGGAAATATGGAATAGAGCTCAGTAAGGAGCAATATTTTAAATATGGAGGAAAACAAGGAGAGCAGATAGAATCTGAAATCTATAAAGATTTTGAATTAGAATTGAAATCAGGAGAAATTTTAAAACAAAAGATGGAACTTTTGGAAAAATGGTTTGCTGAAGAAAAGCTTGATTTAATGCCTTTTGCCAAAGAAGCTGTTGAATATTTTTCAAAAGATAAAAAATATAAAATTGCTCTTTGTTCTGGAGGAAATAAATCAGAAGTGATGATGAAGCTTGAGAATAATAATTTCGATCATTATTTTGCTGTTATTACTACAGGAGATGAAGTTAAGATTGGAAAGCCTAATCCAGATATATATCTATTATGCGCAAAGAAATTAGGCTTAGAACCTCATGAATGTTTAGCAATAGAAGATACAATGTACGGTCTTCAGGCGGCAAAAGATGCTGGCATGATTTGCTATGCTGTTCCAAATCAATATTCAAAGAATCAAGATTTTTCAAGAGCGGATAAGATTTTGAATTCTTTGAATGATTTGATTGTAGAGTTTAAAGACGAGTGATCTTATCAATACTTGATTTTTATAGATATTGTTTTATACTTTTCTCAAAGTTCATTTAAATCAAAAAAGGAGGCAGGAAATGGGCACAATTGGATTTGTAAGCCATAGCAGAACAAAAATGGTAAAGGGTGATGGAAAATTTTCTGAAGTGATGACAAATATTTTTGAAGGGATAAAAGAAGCTTTTAGTTTGGAAGCCAATCAAAAGACAAATAACCTTATTCCTTATTTGCCACAACTGAGTTATTCTGATCCAGAAGAATTTTTAGGATTAGTGGAGCAAGCCATAAAAGATAATCTCGATGTTCTTATCATTCCGTATACTCTCTCTTCTTCAAAATTTCTTAAATTATTGAAATCTTTTAATGGGAAAATTGTTGGAATCAATGTTCCTCCGAGTGATAAAACAATTCTTGAGATGAAAGAGAAACATATTGGCTATGTTGGAATGAACGAATTTGCCGCAGGATCACAAAGTGTTTGTCAATTTTTCAGACTTACTCAGAAAAAATTTTTTGCGATAAAAAATATTTTGGTCATAAGACATAAGAGGAATCATTATGGACATGATTTAAGAGTTAATGGAATAAGAGAAAAAGCGAATGATTGGGGCAAGAAAGTCTCAGAATTCTTTATCGAAGAGGGGTCAGATGATTTAAGTGGAATTAATAATCTGATTCAAGAAAAAGGATTAAAAGGAACTGGAATAATCACATTGGGAAACAGAGGAACAGAATTTGCTTTAGAAAATATCATTGCAGATTTTTCTTTTATTCCGATAATCGCAATGGATTCAAATATCCAAATTACAAAAGCGATAAGTGATAAGAAAATCATTTGTACATTGGTGCAAGATTCTTTTAACCAAGGTTTATTGGCTGGTTGTAAAGCCATATCTCAAGAGAGAGGAGATATTTTCTGCGGACCTATTGTTATGGATTCTGATAATATAAAAGTAATTAATCATTTAGCTTAAAAAAATAAAAAAGACCTGTAAAAAACAGGTCTTTTTTAATACTTGACAAAATAAGATATCTATGATATGATATTAATATCACAGGGTTCCTGTCCCGGAAAATCAGGAAAGCACATTGAGGAGGACAAATGGCAGAATTGAATCATACAGAACTGAATCATGAAAAACATGCATATGATATACTCAGTTCAGATGCAAAGAATGTTATTATTAATGCTGGACTGGAATTGTCCAATTTTTCCTTCAAGGCAAATGGAGTTGGAGGCGACAAGGATGCCCATCCAACCATGGAAGCAAGGGTTATTGGAAAAGATCTTTCTGAACCAATAATCAAAGTCCAGATGATAGAAGGACGCCGTGTAGTTGAAATTGATGCTTCCTGGCCTAATTGCAAACATGCGATTATGGCATTGGGGAAAATGGGTTTTCAAGAAAACGAACAAGGGAAATGGGTAAAACCTGTTTTCTCAAGGTCTGCATTTCTGTCTTCTGATGAACAGTGATTGAAATAAGAAAAAATTTAAAAATCCCTTTGAAAATTAAAGGGATTTTTTTATTATTTAGTTATTTTTTGGTAATTTTCTTTGTTATTGACAAGATAAGATATCTATGATATAATTATATTATAAGGGTCAAATAAAGCCCTTAGCCATATTTAACTTTTTTGTCGGGTATGGCATAATTAAATGCCTTTATTTAATAACAAAAGGCAAGTAGTCCAAGAAAGAAAAGCCTTCGAGTCAAAAGTCTGTTTGAAGGATAAGAATCCATTAAAACAAGCTTCCTATGATTTTTTTGGCGAATTATTTCATGGAATAAAAATATGTTAGATTTACAAAGAGATAAATTTAAGTGGTTGGAAGATTTGACTTCAGGGATCTTTACAAAGATTCCTTTAACAGCAAACCAATTCACACTTTTATCTATTGTCTTTGCGTTAGGTTCAATGTATTTCTTGTTTAATCAAGAAATTTGGATGGGTATCTTAATGTTTTTAATATCAGGATACTTAGATTTGATCGATGGGGCAGTTGCCAGAAAAAGTGGCACAGCCAGCAAGGTCGGAGCATACATTGATACTATTGTTGATAGATATGTTGAAGTAATATTGTGCATAGGAATGATGTTTCTTCCATTTGACGATGTTTGGAATATCAGCAGATATATCTGGATAACATTAGTTATTTCAGGATCGCTTATCACAACATATGCCAAAGCAGCAGCAAAAGAAAAAGATTTAGTAAATCAAGAATTGAAAGGCGGATTGCTTTCAAGAGGAGAAAGAATATTATTGCTTTTAGCAGTATTAATCTTGACTCAATATGATTGGACATTCGCATCTTATCTTTTAGCCGCAACAGCTATATTGGCAAATTTCACAGCATTGCAGAGGATTTTCCATGCAATTAAGCTTAATAAAGTCAATGGATAAGATATAATATGATTTTAAAACCCCGGTTTGAAAACCGGGGTTTTTCTTTATTTGAAAAATATTTTTTTTATTTCTTTGTATTTAGCGCTTTTTTGATTCAACTTGCTTTCCATAAATTCCATTGATGAAGCATTAAATTTGATATCTTGATCGCAATCTATTTCAGGCAAAAATTCCATTTCACGGAGAGCAAAATTATTTATTCTTGCAAGAGTGATGTGAGTTATAAAATTATTTTTGTTCTTTCTGCTGTCAGAAAAAAAATCGTTGATTTTTCTTATTTCTGGTGAATGTTCTAATATCGCCCAAATCATTTTGGGATTTTTACTATCCGGCCCATAGGCTATTTTTTTGATTTTGAGTTTAAATTTTTCGATATTAAGATCAAAGGTCGATTGGATTATATTTTTTATTTCGTTCTCGTTTTTGTTCCCGAAGAAAAAAATAGTGATATGCAGATTCTCCGGCTGCGTCCATTTAATAGTATTTTCAGGAAATTGATTTTCTAAATCTCTTATTATTTCTAAAAGTTGTTTTTTTATTTCTTCTGGCAAATTTATCGCTAAAAAAATTCTTTTAAGCATATTTAATTATATGGCAATATTTCTTTTATTTGAACTTGACATATTTTAAAAAATGTTTTAATATAATAAAAGACTTTTAAAACTACCCATATTAAAAAGGAGGGATAATGTCATCGATAAATAGAACTCTTGCCGCAGTCTTTATAGAATTAGAAACAAGTACTCGCGAGTCAAGCGTTATCCAAGGAAAAAATCCGAAAGTAGGAACTAGAGTTTGCGCAGTTTGCGGAAAAGAAACAATGTTTTTTTCTGAAACTAAATATGGGAAAACTGTTTGTTTGACTGAATCTTGTCAAGAAATTGCTCGGAATAATCCAAGTTTTGGGAAAAAAGATTCTTCTAACAATCATCAAGTTCCAATAGAAAATTATTTTGATGATTTTTCAACAGTTTTAAAACAAACTCAGAAAAGATTTAAGAAATGCAGCCAATGTGGCAAAGCAGATGAAACAGTTTATTTTCATAGAGAATATAGAATAAGCATTTGTTCTGCATGTGAAGAAGAGTTGATTAAAAAAGTTAGGAAAACATATAAAAAAGCTTTTCAAGCGAGTCCAAAATCAAGAAGAAAAAACCCATGAAATACATGGGTTTTTTATTTTTTTCTTTGCATATTTTATGTTATTATTAAAATAAGATGAAAATAGATATGCATTGCCATAGTAGATATTCTTATGATGGGAATCCCGATCCTTTTGATGTTTTAAATTCTGCGAAGAAAAAAGGATTAGATGGCATTGCAATAACAGAACATAATAACATTGATTCTTGGGCTGATTATAGGGTTGCATCGCAAAAAACAGGAATGAAATTGATATTTGGACAAGAGATAAAAACTAAGCAAGGGGATGTGCTCGCTTATTTTATAACTTCTCCGCTACAAAAAGGAAAAAACGCAGAAACAACTATAGAAGAAATACATAAGCAAGGAGGTTTGGCAGTGATAGCTCATCCTTTCCATCCTTTTGAAGGATTTAAAGGAAATTTGCAAGAATATGTTGAAATAATTGATGGAATAGAAGTTTTTAATGCCAGATGTCCGTTTGCAACAGCAAACAAAAAAGCTCTTGAATTCGCTAAAAAAAATAATTTAGCTGAAATCGCTGGATCGGACGCGCATTTAAGCCTTCCTATCGGCGATGCTTTCACTGAAATTCAAGGAGCGCATGATTTACAAGGTTTTAAGTCTGGTATCTTGGAAAAAAAATCTTTAGTGAAAGGAAAAACTTCTAATTTCATATTTCTATTGGGGCCATTCTTGGGAAAGATAAAACATTTATTTAATAAATAAAATATGAAAATCCATTTTATCGGTATAGGGGGCATAGGAGTGAGCGCGGTGGCGCAATATTTTTTGGCTCAAGGAAACCAAGTTTATGGGTCTGATTTGGTGAGTTCAGAAATTACAAGAATGCTTGAAAAAAAAGGCATAAAAATATTTATAGGGCCAAATGATCCAAAAAATATTGAAAAAATTTTTCCTGATATTGTTGCTTATTCGCCAGCAGTATTGCCAGACAACCCCGAATTATTAAAGGCCAAGGAATTAAATATTGTTTGTAAATCATCTCCGGAATTGCTTGGAGAGATAACAAAAGAAAAATACACGATTGCAATTTGCGGATCTCATGGCAAGAGCACGACTGCATCAATGATTGCTTTGATGTTAAAAGATGCAGGATTAGATCCTACCGCTATTATTGGGACAAAACTTGAAGAATTTGAAGATAGCAATTTTAGATTTGGCAAATCGCCTTATTTAGTTATAGAAGCTGATGAATATAAAAGATCTTTTTTGAATCATTGGCCGAAAATAATAGTTTTGACGAATTTAGAAATCGATCATTTGGATTATTTCAAAGATATGCAAGATTTGATATCAGCATATAAAGAATTTATTGCAAAATTGCCAGAAAATGGATATTTGATTTTAAACAATTCAGTGCCTAAGGATTTTGATCAAAAGAACTCTATAAGATATTCCAGTCAGATAAAAATGAATCTTTCAGTTCCCGGAAAATATAATTTGGAAAATGCTAATGCTGCTCTCGAAGTTGCAAAAATCTTGCAAATACCAGAAAAGACAGCGATTAGTTCTTTGGAAAAATACAAAGGGGCTTGGAGAAGGCTTGAAGAAAAAGAATTAGAAATCAATGGTAAAAAAATAATAATGATTTCTGATTATGGGCATCATCCCACTCAATTAATAGCAACAGTTTCGGCAATAAGAGAAAAATATCCTGATAAAATAATAACTTGCGTTTATCAGCCGCATCAATATAAAAGAACATTATTTTTTTATAATGAATTTGTAGAAAATATAAAAAAATGCCAAAAATTGGCAGATGATTTTATTCTTACCGATATTTATGATGTCGCTGGCAGGGAAGACCAAGAAGCAAAACAAAAAGTCAGTTCTCAAAAATTGGCAGATGATAGCGGAGCTAAATACGTTTCCAAGCAAGAAATAAGAGATTATTTAATTGGTATATTAAAAGACGATCAAGTCTTGTTAATTATGAGCGCTGGAGACTTTTATACATTATAGTTATAATATTTACTTGACATTTATTGGAAAGTATGATATAATTATATATAGAACACTAAAAATAATAGGAGGTGAAAATAATGGCAATTCAGGCTCCAGAAAATATTTCTGAAAAGATCAAGAAATTTATTTCCAGCGTTTCAGAAAAAGAAACAGAAATCTTGGTTAAAATTTGCGAGTATTTCGAACTTTTTAATCTCGAGAAATTTCCAAAAGAGCTTTGGCAGAATTATACAATTTGTTATATGCAAGTTATCTGGAATGTTCGCATTTTAGATAAAGAAGCCAAAGAAAGGCTTGTCAAAGGAATGTATGCAACTCTTGGAGGAAGCGAGATCGCGAGAGAACTCGCTGATGACATGGGAAGAAGAATGTTTTATTTTTCTGAAAAAAAAGTGTGGCCAGAACATGATCCTGCAGAATTGAAAAAATTGTTTTGCCTTAAGTAATAAAAGAGGAGAGAAAAACTCTCCTTTTTTATTTTAATTTGACAAAAGTGGAAAAATATTCTATTTTTTATTACACTATCCAAACAAAGGAGGTTTGAATGGGACAAGATGAAAGTAATTTAACAAAAGTAGAATATTTACCAGCCTATGAAAAGCATTTAAAAAAAATACCTGATTCCCCAGAAGATATTTGGGATAGGTGTTATAAAAAGAATTGCAATCAAGAAATCAAAATAATATTCTTATCATTATTTAAGCACCTTGAAGAAGCAAATAATCTTCATTCGAAATACGATATTTTAAACAGCAAAAAAGCTATAGAAGAGAAAATAATTTTTTTTGCTAAGGAATTGGGAAATGAAAATGCCAGCCAGATTGTTTACCTAAAAAAGAATAAAGGTAAATTCGAAAAAATGTGTGAAGACATCGCTAAAATTTCGTTTGAAGCGAAACCATCTCAGATATATGAGAAATTTCTGAATTATAATTTTTTCCAAATAAATAATGAAATAATATCTGATTTGGTTTATAGACTGTGCATGATAAGACAGAATCAAGTTCTTCCGCTAAATATCATAGAAATAGAAGATCTTCCTTGATGGAGAAAAACAGAAAATAACATTAAAAACAAAAAAGAGAGACTGAAAAGTCTCTCTTTTTATTTATTTTAAAACCTATATTTTTAACATCCAGATTGACAAAAATAAAAAAATCAATAGAATATAGAATATTGTATAATTATTAACGATATGGCTATAACACATATATTAAAAGCTGAAAAACGCGAGTTATCAGGTAAAAAAACAGAGCTCTTGAGAGACAAGGGTATTTTGCCAGTTGTCGCATATGGTCCAAAGCAGGAAAATATCTCTTTAGAAGTGAATTTAAGAGAATTCGGCAAAATTTTTAAAGATGTAGGATATACTGGATTGGTAAACCTCGAATTTAATGGCAAAAAAATGCCAGTTTTGATAAGAGATTTGCAATATAATCCAATAAGCAATGAAATAGTGCATGTTGATTTTTATGCTCCTGATTTGACTCAAACTACAGAAGTTTCTGTGCCTTTGGTCTTTGTTGGAGAGTCTTTGGCAGTCAAAGATTTACACGGTGAATTTGTGAGAAATATCGATAAGCTTGATATTGAAGCTTTACCTCAAGATATCCCTCATGAAATACAAATTGATATATCGGTTTTAAACACTTTTGAAGACAGGATATTTGCAAAAGATATAAAATTACCTAACGGAGTTAAGCTTTTAGAAGATCCAGAACAGATTATTGCCTTAGTAACAGCTCATGAGGAAGTTGAACAAGAATTAGAAAAGCCAATTGAAGAAAATGTTGAATCGGTAGAAAAGATTGAAAAAGAAAAGAAAGTAGAAGTGCCTGAAGAAGAAGTTTAATTGATAATTATTAAAAAGCCCTGGTTTTCTCAGGGCTTTTTGCATTTTGATTTATCTTATGATTATGATAAAATTATATTATGGATAAAAAAATATTACCCATTTTTATATTTGCAATAATAAGTTTTGTCGCCTTTAAAACATTTGGCTACAGTTTTTCAGCAAGCGAACAAACTTGTGAAGATAAAGCGTTGGAAACAGAATGTCAGAAAATGGGACAAGAGATTTGCAATGAGATAATGAAGAAATGCCTTGCGCTTTATGAATACAAATCCCAAATATTTGATAATTCAGTAAAAGAATATCAAGGAAAAGCTAAAACTTTGAATAATGAAATTGGAGCTATAGAATCTAAAATAAAATCTCTTAACAGTCAAATTTCCAAGAATAGCGTGATGATAAAAGATTTAAATATGCAAGTTGAAAAAACAAAATCTTCGATAGGTGAAACTGACTTGCAGATAAATTCGTTAAAGGAAAGAATGAGTGATATTTTACAAATGATTCATATTCAAGATCAAAAATCTCCGATTGAAATATTTTTATCAGGGAAAACTTTGATGGACTCTTTTGATGAATATATTGCTTTAAAAAATTTTTCTTTGAAGAATGAAGATTTGGTTAATGATTCTTTAAAATTAAAAGAATATCTTGAATCCCAAAAAATAAAATTAGGAGGTCAAAAAAATAAATTAGAAGACACGATCTCAGAACAAGAAGCTCAAAAAGCCAAAAGTAAAACTCTAAAAGATCAAAAAGCAGTTGTCTTAAAAGAAACAAAGGGACAAGAGGCTCTCTATAAAACATATAAACAAGAAGCTGATGCTCAAGCAGCTAAAATTAGAGCTCAAATTTTTAAATTAGCTGGAATTTCAGGAGTTTCTCAAGCTCCTAATTTCGGAGAAGCTTTGGATTTAGCTAAAGCAGTTGGGGAAAAAATAGGAGTAAGACCGGCTTTTATAATGGGAATTCTTGCTCAGGAAACAAGAATTGGAAAAGTTCTTGGAGGATGTTATGTTAAAGACCCTTCAGGAAGCGGGACTATGAGGCCAACTCAAGTGCCATCTTTCATTCAAATATGCAATGAAAATGGATTAGATTATACAAAAATGCCTGTTTCTTGCCCAGCTCCACATATAGGATGCACTTATGGGGGCGCAATGGGTCCAGCGCAATTCATTCCCACAACTTGGAATTTATTTAAGAATCAAGTAATAGCCAATACTGGAAGAGGTTCTGCTAATCCGTGGAATGTTGAAGATTCTTTTTATGCTTGCGGATTATTCTTAAAAGATGCTGGCGCTTCAGCTTCTGGATATGGAGAGGCTAATGCTGCTGCCAGATATTTTGGAACAGGAGTTTATGGATATCCTCAAGGCGTAAAACAGAGAGCTGATTGTATCCAATCGTTCATAGATACTGGAGCAATGTCAGCCTCCTGCCAAGCGATGATTTTTTAATTGATACTTGAAAAAATTTTTAATCAATCTATACTATTGATGGAGTTATTTTTGCACCTTTAAAAATAAAAAATTTTTTGAAAAGGAGGATCAATTGGCTGGGAAAAAAAATAATGGAAAACTGAATAAATATTTCAGCATAATTTCATCATCTATCAGCAGAATTGAAAAAGAAAAAGAGCATTATGATATAGGAATCATAGCTGAAACTAAGGAAACTATGATGAAAATTGATTGTATAGTCAAAAAGGAAGGGATTGAATCTATTTCGCTGACAAGATATATTAAGAATGAAAACAATGGTCATAATGATCAGGCGCTTAAAATAAAGATGCCAAACGAGATAATTTCTAAAATTTCAATTGATAATTTGGTTGAACCACTTGCTCAATGGATGGATAATAAGCATTATTTGCATATTGATCCAGAGAAATTAGATGAGATATGCTCTTTGATATCCAAAGAGATTAGACAGGAATTTAATAAAGCTTTTCCAACATATTCGTTTCAATTCTTTGATTTTTTCAAAAAACAAACAAAAAACAGCTGAATATTTTAATCAGCTGTTTTTATTTTGGAAGGCATAATTGTTTTTCTTCCCAAGTTTTAAGTATTTCATTCAAGAAGATTTGGACAGTATCTTGTTCCAAGAATTTTCCAATATTTAGCATTTGGAATACCTCTTCTAAAAATTCTTTCGGATTTTTTCCTTGAGAGGCTTCTTTTATCATGGCAAGCTCTTTTTTTGTTGGAAAGCAATAAAGTCTTTTGCTTTTCCCGGAAGCCAATTTCGATACGACAAGCATTCTATAAAAACTCTTAGTTATTTTTGAATTTCTTAATCTTCTTTTCAACTTATAAGAATATATGATTGTTTTTATTACTTCAACAGCATTTCGGTTTTTAAAAATTCGGTGATATTCGCAATGACCAATATTTTCAGGAATATATTTTATGAATTTTTGATGATTAGTCTGGTGAGTCATCTCTTTTTTCATCTTTTCAGTCATTCTGGATTTAGGCAAAGAATGATGGCGATATCCTTTGGCTTTTGATTTTTTCAAGCAAAGCCTCCTTTCTTTATATTTTAAAAGAGCATTTTTATCAATTTAAATATTCCATTGAATCAATGATTTTTTCTATCTTACCTCCGATTATTTTTTCAATATCATGCCATGATTTGGAAATTCTATGGTCAGTAATTCTATCTTGGGGGAAATTATAAGTTCTTATTTTTTCGGATCGGTCAGCGCTGCCTATCTGGGTATTGCGTTGTTCTTGAGTCATTTGAGTTTGTTGTTTATCTTTAATTTCCATAAGTTTTGCTCTAAGTAAAGATAAAGCATTCTCTTTGTTTTGTTGCTGAGTTCTAGTGCTTTGTGATTCTACTGCAATTCCTGTTGGAATATGGACTATTCTTACAGCAGTTTCTCTTTTATTTACATTTTGTCCTCCAGCGCCCCCTGATCTGCAAGCTTCCATTCTAATTTCAGAAGGGGAAATTTGAATTTCAGTAGGATCGGGAACTGCTAAAACAGCTATAGAAACTGTTGAAGTATGTACTCTTCCTCCTTTTTCAGTTTTTGGTATGCGTTGAACTCTATGCACTCCTCCTTCATGGCGCATTTTATTATAAACTCCTTCACCTTTCAAAATAAAAGAAATGCTTTTTATCCCCGATAAATCAGTAATATTTTCATCTAAAACTTTTAAAGACCAATTTTTTGATTGGGCATATTTAGAATACATTGAGAATAAATCTTTAGCAAAAAGAGCCGCTTCGTTTCCACCGACTCCGGCTCTTATTTCTATAATTATAGAATCATTATTCTTCATAATTCTTCCCTAATAAGGGAATATAGAATTACTTTTTGGATTTTTTCACTCTTTCTTTTTTAGGTTTAGCTTCCTTTTTGCTTGCCATTTTTTTCTGGAATTTTTCAATTCTTCCCATGGTATCAACTAATCTTTCTTTTCCAGTATAAAAAGGATGGCATTTAGGGCATACCTCTGTTTCGATTGATTGTTTAGTGGATCCTACAACGAATTTATTTCCACAAGCGCAACTAACTGTCGCATCCTTATAATATTTAGGGTGTATATCTTTTTTCATATTTATGATTAGGTATTACCAAAATATTCTACCAGAAAAAAATTTTTTTGCAACCCTTGGAGGCGCTTGCATAAAATTAAGGCAGATATATACTTTAATTAATATCATAGCGCATTTAAAATATTGTTTTAAAAAGGAGGAGGAAATGGCCTTAAACAAACTTGAAATTTTGGAAGAAGATGGCGGATTTGTTAATTTTTGCTATGATGCCACAATTACTGGCAAGCTCTCTGATGGAGAGATAGTTAAGGCATCGATTAAAGCTGATTTTTGTTCGGGCGGGAATATTAAACTTTTAAAAGACGGAGAAGTTTTTTTACAAATTGATTTGACGGACAGTCAAATGCCTCCTTCTCGCGAATCAGATGGAAAAATTTTTTATGTCTTGAATCAAAAGAATATGCTAAAGTATTATGCGTTTATAAACGAACTTATCGCCAGGGCGCAATATACTATCGATCCTTAGTTTTATATTTGTTATGCATACAGAGTAGGATATTTGTCTTTCTATTGACATTTTAAATAAAGTGTGCTATAATTAATATAGGATAATAAAGATATCCCATAGAACATAAAAAACTTAAGGAGGATCTATATGTCGCAATCAGCAAGAAGATTTGTAAAAGGAAGAAGAAAAGGAGCAGAAAGCGGGACAAAAGAAATTTCTAATGGTATTACAGAGCATAGTGATCAGGAAACTGAATGTAAAACCAAAACCTTGGAAACAATTGCTCTTTTCGAAGAATTTAAAATAGATCCTGAAAGAATTTGCGAGGAAGCGCGCAAGCAAAGACAAGCAAAAAAATAATTTCAGATGATAGATTGATTTTTAAAATCTGCCTTTAAAAAAGAGGCAGATTTTTATTTTTGCTTCAGATAACTATATTACCCCTTGATTTAATTTAATATTATGATATTATAAGTTTTGTAAAATTTTTATAGAAAAAAACAATGCAGGAAAATATAATTAACAAGACAGAAGAACTAAATAAAGCAGGCGTTGTAATAGGACACCATACTTCAAGACGTCATCCTAAAATGAAACCTTATATCTCAAGAGTAAAAGGTTTTATTGATATAATAGACGCTAACAAAACTCAAGAAATGCTTATTGAGGCTATAGAGTTTTTAAAAGGCGTAGTTTCAGAAGGAAAAACAGTTATGGTTGTAGGCACAAAAGTTCAAGCCAGGGAAATGGTTAAGAATTTTGCAGAAACTTGCAATATGCCCTATGTCAACGAAAGATGGATAGGAGGAACTATCAGCAATTTCCCAGTAATTAAAAAAAGGGTGAATCAATTGATAAATTTTGAAAAACAGAAAGAAAGAGGAGATCTTGAAAAATATTCAAATAAAGAAAGAGTCCATATTGAAAAAGAAATGGCAAAAATCCAGACTAAAATGGGCGGATTAAAGAATTTGAATGGAACTCCTGATGTTTTGATACTTTTAGATATTTGCAAAGATTCTTTAGCGGTTAAAGAAGCAAAGGATTATGGAGTTAAAACAGTGGCTATCGTAGATACTAATGTTGATCCTTCTTTGATTGATTATCCGATACCAGCAAGCGATGATACTCCATCATCAATCAAATATATTCTTGATGAAATGCAAAATATTCTCTCTAAGATAAAACCAGTCTTAACTCAAACAGGAGTTGGAGAACAAGCAAGATAATTGCCAAAAATTAGATTGCAAATTATAATATTAATTGCATATATTTTTAAATTTAAAATATGATAACACTTGAGCAAATCAAGGAATTGAGAGACCAGACAGGTGTTTCAATTTCTAAATGCAAAAAGGCTTTAGAAGAATCTTCTGGAGATATCGAAAAAGCAAAAGAGCTTTTGAGAAAATGGGGTCAGGATATCGGCGCAAAGAGACAAGATAAAAGCACGAATAATGGAGCAATCGCAAGCTATATCCATTTTAATAAGAAGCTTGGAGCTATAATCGATTTGAGATGCGAAACTGACTTTGTAGCAAAGTCGGAAGATTTTTTGGCATTAGCTCATGATTTGGCAGTGCATGCGGCTGTTTCTTATCCGCAATATTTGAAAGAAGAAGATATACCGCAAACAGTAATTGATAAGGAAAAAGAAATCTATACTGAAGAAATGGCTAATTCTGGAAAACCAGCGGATATTGTTGAAAAAATAGTATTAGGCAAATTGGAAAAATTCAAAAAAGAAGTTTGCATGTATGATCAGCTATTCTATAAAGATCCTGAAAAAACAGTTAAACAGGTAATCGATGAATTAGTTTCCAAAATAGGTGAAAAAATTGTTTTGAATAAGTTTCAAAGAATGGAAATATAATTATGGGCATTATTTACATCCTAATAGCATTGACAGTGATGATTGGAAGCGGTTTTGCAGTTTTTTCAATTGTTGAGAAAAAAATTCCTTTGTTGTTAGGCGTAAAGTATAGCTTGGAAGAAGAGAAACAATTAGATCAGATTATTAAGGAGAAGATTAAAAAGCTTAATCCTTGGCAATATTTTAAGTTTGTTAAATTTTTAGAAGATATTTTAGTAAAAATAAGAGAATGGATAATAAAGGCTGGCGGAAAGATAAATGAAATGATAAAAAAGGTTCAAGAGAAACATGAAATCCATTCTGCTGCCAAAGATATTTTTTCAGTTGGATATTGGCAAGAACTAAAAGAGAAAAAAATCAGTCAAAGAAGAAGAGTTTTAAGAGATGAAGATTTAAATAAGATATTAAAGAAATAAATATCGATCGCCTTTGCTTTAAGCTATGGCGTATCGTTGCCGAAGTAGCTCAGTGGTAGAGCAGCTGTTTTGTAAACAGCAGGTCGGAGGTCCGAATCCTCTCTTCGGCTCATGAAGTATGAAGCTGTTTTGCTTCGCCCTACGAAGTTTATGTAGCGGAGTTGGGTAAACAGCAGGTCGGAGGTCCGAATCTCTTCACCGGCTCCAATAAAAAAATAACTGCTGTAAAGTGGTTATTTTTTTATTTTTGAGATAGTGGGATTCGAGCCTCAAAAGAGAGGAAAGATTATACAGAAGAAGTTAAAAATTATTTGACTTTTTTTAATAATTATTTTATTCTATTTTAGATAAAAAGAACTTTAATTTTAAAAAAGGAAAGGGGGAAGATGAGTAACACATTCCAGTCAAGAAACAGAAGGAGAGAAAGATATGGAGAAATTGGTATACAGAGAGAGGATTTTATAGCTGATATTTTAGAAAAATCTGGAAAATTCATAAAAGTCGTCCATCATAAAAAATATTCATGGTCTGACTTGCATGGAAAAGATTTTACTTGCTATAAAATCATTGATGATAAATGCGTATCAATATCCTTTGGCGTGACTATTTCCAGGAGAAGTTGGATGAAAGCAAGAATTAGACATCCTAAGATTACTCAGATTCATTTTCCTATCAATACCAAGCCTGAAACTATTATTAAGAGAGTCGATTCATTATTTGTTTATAATGATTAATCATAAAAGCGGAGCTATTTTGTCTCCGCTTTTTTATTTTTTAATTATCATAGTATAATGAATTTAAAATGATTGAAGAATTAATAATAAATATCGATAAGAATAAGCTTAAAAAAGCTTATTTAAAAGAATACCTTTGGATAATATCAATTTCTATAATTATTGGTTTTTTGATATTGTTTATCGCGATCTCAAAAGAAACAATAACGCCAACTATTGAAAAATTAGCAAAAGGAATAGGATTTTTTGGTTTTTTATCGCTTTCGATAGGAGTTATTTTTCTTAATCTCTGGCCTTATAAAAAGAAGGAAATAGATAAGATTATTCAAGGAGATATATTTTTCTTAAAAGATGGTTTGCGTTTCCAAAATCATAGAATAAATTTTTCTAAAATATGCCCATACGATAAGATAATTGGTTTTGATATTTTTGAATACAATGATTATTTAAATATTATTTTTTCTACACAAAAAGGCGTTTCTTTGATAATAAAAACATATATTGATTCGGGGATAACTGATTGTCACGAAATGATGTTAACGGGAAAAAAT
>JAGOPM010000010.1 GCA_017991975.1 Candidatus Parcubacteria bacterium
TCATAACGATGAAAGGCGATATAGCTTCTCTTTCTGGAAAAATAGGAAAACAGGAAAGTCTTGGCCAAAAAAAGATTGCCGATACTCAAGTCTCTGCGCCAGAACCTAAAAAAATTCTTAGAGAGCAACAGCTTAGGCCAACGATAAAAGATCAATTTCAAAAATCTGATTCTGTTTTCGAATACAAGAAAACAAATAGCTTTAAGCCTCAAAACGTAGTTGATCCTGATTTGATAGAAATATCAAGTCATGAAGTTGAACTGGATGTCCCTCCGCCTCCGCCGATGCCAAAATTAGAAAAAGATTTTATTCATCATGATCTTGAAACTCCTCCGCCGATGCCAAAAGAACAAAAAAAGGAGTTAGAATCTTTAGAAGATGAATTTGAATTACAAATAAAAACTCCTGAAAAACAATATTTTAAAAAAATATCAGAAGATATTGCATCATCGGAAAAAATAGAATCTGAAAAAGAATCAATAGAAAAAACTTTCAAAGCAGAACCTGGAGAGCAAAATCCTCTATTAGAAAAAGTAATCTTTGGAGAACCGGAACCATTGACCCAAAAAGCAACTCAAATAAAAGATAGCAGGGAAGATGATCTTCAGCTTTACGACAAAAAAGAAATTATAAACCCTCAAATTGTCAAAAGCGTAAAAGAAGAATTGCAAGATGCTGTTATCCCTGACCAAATTCAAGAGAAAACCACAATCTCAAAACCAGTACCAGAACAAAAGATAGAACCAGTAAAACAAGAAGTTATTCTTGATCCAGTAGCCCAAAAGCTCTTAGAGATTGAAAAAGAAAAAGAAAAAATAAAAGAAGAAAGAAAAATCGTTTATGCTGATTGCAAAAACGAACTGTCAGAGATAGAAATTCAAAAAGAAAAACAAAATAAGATAAAATTCGATCTTTTAGGAAAAATAAAAGATATAAAATTCAACGAATTAAATCCTTTGCTCGACCAGGAAGAATCAATCCAGAAAAATTTATCAATCATTAAGGAAAAAGAAAAAACTGTCAGCACATTAGCTCAAGAGGAAAAAATATTTCAAGAAAGAGCAGAACAGGAAAATGAAAGGCAAGACATTGAGAAAAAACGATGGTCAGTAGAAGACAGAATCCAAGGATTGAAAAACCAAGTAAAAGAAGCAGAAGATCAACTTGATAATCTTTCAAAAAAAGAAAGGGATGTTAATGAAAGAAGAGAAAAGTTTAACGCAAAAGTTGAAAAAATAGAAATCCAGGAAAAGAGATGGATTCTGCAAAAAGAATTAAACGAACTTAAATCAAATCAAGAAAAAATTTCAAATGAATACGCTGATCTTCTTCCAGAAAAAGACAGACTCAATAATACATTAAGAGAAGCTCTGCTTTCAAAAACTGATTTAGAAAAACAAATAAATGATCTTGAAGTAAAAGAAGCCCAGGCGCAAAAAGAAGAAAAAAGGAATTTCGAAAAACAAAGACAAGAAAAAGAAAAGCAAAGACAAGAAGCTTCCAAAAAAGCACTTCAAGACAGAAGAGAAAAAGAAAATATTGAAAAAAGAATATCAGAATTATCATCAATAATCCAATCATCTAATGCCAGGGAGAAAGAAATATTATCAAGAATAGAAACATTAGAAAAAGCTCTGCAAGAAAATTTTAACCGCAATTAAATAAAAAAATAATATGGAAGAAAAAGAATTTTTAGAATCGCAAAAAAAATTTTTAGAATCAGAAAAAGAAAAATTGCAAAAAATGCTTTCTGAATTTGCAACAAAAGACGACAAGCTGAAAGGAGACTGGGATACAAAATACCCAGAAATGGGGGGAGGGGATAATGAAACAGGAGATGACAAATTAGAAACAGAAGCAGACGAAGTCGAAGAATATGAAACAAACCTTCCAATCGAACACCAACTTGAAACACGCCTCTTGAAAATAAATGATGCTTTGGAAAGAATAAATAAAAACCAATATTTTGTTTGCCAAAAATGCGGTGGAGAAATAGATCAGGAAAGACTGCTCGCATCGCCGGAGGCAAGTCTCTGCGCAAAATGCAAAGATTAAAACATGCCTGCAAAAGTTTATTCTGTAGCAATAGTTGATTTTGACGCGCAAATAATAGAAGTTGAATTAGAGATAAGCTATGGATTGCGATGTTTTGATATTATTGGACTCCCAGATAAAGCAGTCCAAGAATCAAAAGACAGGGTAAGCATTGCCATAAAAAATTGCGGATTCAAAGCTCCGTTATCAAGCCCTCATAAAGTCTTAGTGAGCCTCGCTCCAGCAGACTTAAAAAAAGAGGGCTCTTTTTATGATTTGCCTATTGCATTAGGATATCTCTTAAGATCAGGACAAATAAATTTCAATCCTGACAAAAAAATTTTTATAGGAGAATTATCATTGAACGGAGAAATAAAACCAGCAAAAGGAGTGCTAGCATCAACGCTAGCTATGAAGAACAAAGATATTAAAGAAATCATTTTACCAGAACAAAACAAAAAAGAAGCAGCCTTAGCTTTTATTGACTCAAAAGACAAACCTAAAATCATAGGGGTAAAATCATTAAAACAAGCAATAAATTATTTAAATGGCAAAGAAGATATAAAAGATTTTTCCATAAAGAAAGAAAATTTATCTGAAAAAAATGAATTTCTGGTAGATATTGGATGGATCAAGGGTCAAGAATTCGCAAAACGCGCTTTAGAAATCAGCGCTGCCGGAGGACATAATTTCTTGATGGTAGGACCGCCTGGAGGAGGCAAGAGCTTATTAGCTAAATCAATGCCTTCAATAATGCCACCTCTAACTATAGAAGAAATGATAGAAGTTACTAAAATATACAGTCTTTCTGGGATATTAAAACAAGAAGATCCATTAATAACTACAAGGCCTTTTCGATCGCCACATCATTCAGCTTCAACATCAGCGATAATAGGAGGCGGGAATCCAGTAAGACCTGGAGAAATAACTTTAGCTCATCGCGGAGTTTTGTTTTTAGATGAATTTCCTGAATTTCATAGAGATGTTTTAGAAGCTTTACGACAGCCAATTGAAGATGGAACTATAACATTATCTAGAGCCAAACAAAGGATAACAGTGCCATGCAGATTCACATTAGTAGCAGCTGCGAATCCTACTCCAGGAGGATTCTCTGAAAATCAACGCAATCAATATTATTCCCATCAACAAGTTTCAAAATATAAAAGAAAAATGTCTGGTCCAATATTAGACAGAATGGATTTATATGTAGAACTTCCTAATGTAAGTTATGAAAAATTAATAGAGCAATCAGACAACAATGAGAGCCAAAAAATAAGAGAAAAAGTTATCCAAACAAGAATTATTCAAAGAAATAGATTTACAGGAGAGGGGATAATACTTAATTCCGAAATGACTCCTCCCTTAATAAAAAAATACTGCCAAATAGATGAAATATCTCAAAGAGTAATAAAAAAATTAGTTGATTCTGGATCTTTGTCAGCTAGAGGGTATCATAGACTTTTAAAAGTTTCCAGGACAATCGCTGATCTCGATTCTTCTAAAGATATATTGCAAAAGCATGTAAGCGAAGCCTTAATCTATAGGCCTAGAGAAGAAATTTAAAAAGCCCCTTTATGGGGCTTTTTAAATTGAAAACTTTTTATTTTGCAAAAGGATTTCTCGGAGCTCTTCCATTTGAGCTTCCTACTTCAAAGTGGACATGGCAGCCTGTAGCCCCAATAACTTTACCAGTATTGCCAATTAAACCGATAACTTCTCCATTTGCAACTTCTTGCCCTTCAGAAACAAATATCTTGCTCATATGGCCATACATTGTAGTCAAACCGCTTGGATGAACAATCTTAACATAATTTCCAGCCCCACCATTCCAACCAGTCTTAGTCTTTAAAATCTTTCCAGACGCAGAAGCATAAACCGGCTTTCCGCAAGCATAACCTCCTACAGTGAAATCTACGGCATTATACCAATGCAATCCTTGGCTCTGATAACAAATTCCATTTGTTCTTGGAACTGGACATATAAAGTATCCTTCTGGCACAGATTCTCCTGAGGGCTTGAAAGAATTAGCATTAGCAACAGCTGTCTGACTAGAAGACATTTGTCCTCCAGGAATTATAATCATATCCCCGGGATATAATTTTGTCTGATCGTCTATTTCATTAAAAGTCAAAATTTCTTCGACATCAGCCTTATACCTTTTAGCAATATTATTCAAACTGTCTCCATCTTTAACAGAATATATAATACCATCAATAGGAAGAATAATAAGGCTTTGCCCGATAGCTATCTTGTCTTTTTTGCTCAATCCGTTAGCCCAGAGCAATGTTTCCAATTTAATATTAAAATTATCAGCAATTTTTTGATAAGAATCTCCTTTTTGGACTATATATTCTTCTACGGACCTTCTTTTCTCATCACTCGCCGAATCATCAGAAATAGCGCCTAAAGTTATCAGATTGGCATTTTCAGGAGAAGAAACCTCCATAATACTGTTGTCTTCGAGCAAAGAATAGCTTGGAGAATCAATATTTTGCTTATCTTGGGAAAAGGCTATTATACTCTGGCTTTCCATGACATTAGCAGTCATATAATCGCTGCTATTCCCTTTAACAGAAGAAAAAAATCCCCATAAAAACAAGAAAATAAGGCATAAATAAAATAAAGATTTTTTCCCAATCTTTAATTTTTTTACCCTAATCAAAAAAATAGTCAATTGTTGTCTTAGCTTACTAATAAGATTTGCTTTGGCTTATTCGGAGCTTTTGCCCCTTCACTTGCCAAGCTCTATTGTATTTAATTAATTATACCTTTATCAAAAATGCCCTGTCAATATACAAAAAAAGAAAAATATGTTATAACAATAAAGCATTATTATGATAGACTATACTAAAATTTATTCCGTCCAATATATAAAAGAATTACTTAATAATATGGGAGCCTCAATGCTGCAAAGCTTAGGGCAAAATTTTATTATTCAAGAAAGTATTGTAGACAAGATAATCAATGAATCTAATATAAAAAAAACTGATAACATAGTTGAAATAGGACCTGGATTAGGAGCTTTAAGCTTTAAAATGAAAGAAAAATCCAAAACATTGCTTTGTATAGAAAAAGATAAAAAATTCCATAAAATGTTATCTGCTGCGATGAAAGGAAACAATACGACAGTCATCAATGCAGATGTTTTGAAGATAGATTTAAGACTTTTACCAAAAAAATATAAATTAATCTCAAATCTGCCGTTCAACATCGCCAACCATGCAATAAGAATATTTTTAGAAGCTGATTATAAACCGGAAATGACTCTTTTAATTCAAAAAGAGGTAGCTCAAAGGATAATTGGAGAAGAAGGAAACCAAAATCTGCTTTCAAACTCAATAAAATTCTATGCTGATCCCAGAATAGCCTTCATTGTTTCAAGAGATAATTTCTGGCCAGCTCCGCATGTTGATTGCGCAGTAATTAAAATTATTCCTCGCAAAGAGCAATTTTCTAAAGATACAGAAAAAAAATTCTTCAAAATTTTAAAAGCTGGTTTTTCGCATCCGCGCAAGCAATTGCTTAATAACCTCTCTTCTGGATTAAAAATAGACCGGGAAAAAATAGGGGAGAAGATAAAAAAAATAAAAATCGATCCTACAAGAAGAGCTCAAACTCTTTCTTTCGATGAATGGCTTTTATTGACAAAAAACTTATAAAGTTTTTCACTTCTCGCAAAGCATTGATTTGTGTTAAAATAAAGCTAATAAACAAAACACTAATCGATGAGTTTTGGCTTTTATAAATTAAAGACTTTTTCCTTTTTTCTAATATCTCTTTTTCTCGCGCTAGCAATACCATTGCATCCTGCGCAAGCTTTTGTTGAATGGTTGGGAAAAGTCATTATAGGCGGATTGCTTTGGATTATCCTTTTTATTCCAGTATTGGTTGCTCAAGCTTTTACTATTGTATCTGGAAATTTCTTAGTTGAAGTTTCCAATCCGTCTTTTGTAACTAAAAGATATATTGAAATAGGATTTGTAAAAGACGGCTGGACTTTATGCGCCAATTTATCAGGAATATTCTTAGTCTTGGCGTTAATAGCAATCGGAGTTGGTGTAGCGCTAAGAATGATCCGCGATCCGCAAAAAGCTTTAGTAAGATTCATAACTGCTGCAGTATTAATACCTTTTACTCCAATAATAGCTGGATTCATAATAGATTTCTCAAACATCTTCACCTTTACTTTTTTTAGGACCGGAGCAGCTCAAGGATTTTTAGGAGGAATCTCTCTTTTCTCTTCAGCTTGCGACGCTTTTTCTTCAATGTTTGCTCCAGGGGCTGGATTTTTAGATTCTATCTTTGGAATGGTGGCGGTTTTACTATTCTTAATAATTTACGGATTTTATGTCGGACTAATTCTTTTTAGATTTGGAGTATTATTTTTTGCTAGATATGTCGCGCTTTGGGTGATAATAATTTTGTCTCCTTTAGCTTTTTGTTTTTTTGCTTTAAGTGTTATCCCAGCAGGTGAGGATTTCCCATTTTTTGAATTTTTCAAAAAATTAGGGGGGTATTATAGAAAATGGTGGGAAGAACTTTTTGCATGGTCAACGATAGGCATAATGGGCTCATTTTTTCTTTATATTGGAGGGATAACTGCTAATTCATTAATTACATCGGCAGATGCTAATTTGATTGATGCCAGCTGGTTTCTTGATTTAATCGGACAAAATATTCTTCCATTTCTAATTCCAATAATAATAGTTCAATTTGGCTACAAACTTACAATGGCATGGGCTGGAGATGTTGCAAAAGCAGTCCTTAGCACAGTTGAAGGAACAATAAAAGCAGCTGCTGTCGCAGCTGGAGGAATAGCTATAGGAGCGGCAACAGCAGGGGCAGGGGCAGCAATGGGATCAAAAGCAGGACAAGCAGCAGCAGGAGGGATGCAAACAAAAGGCGCGGCAATGATGCAGAAACCAGGATTAAAAACATTCGGTTACGCTGTTAATAGAATGGGAACCAGCGCTAAGAGTTATGGAGCAAAATATAATAAACAATTAGAGGATAAAGCCAAAAAACAAATGGAAGGAATTGCAGATATAGATAAAGGAGAAACTTTGCGCGGAATGGCTATTCCAAAGAAAAGCTTTTTCAATAGCAAGATAGTGGAGCAACAAGAAAAAGCAAAGGCAAAAGCTTTACTCGATCAGGATAAAAAAGAATTCGATAAAGGGAAAATCAAACCAGGCGATCCAAGATTGCAAAGCATGTTAGAAACCGCAACCGCAGAATTCGATAAAGATATTATTAAAAAAATATTTGCAAGCAATCCTGGATTAATAAAATCGACTGATGGATTTGCAATGAAAGCAAAAGGATTATTAGCGACTGGATTTGATAAAGGCATCTTAGATCAAACAAGAGATTCAACACAATCAAAAATAAACAATTTAGATGACAAGAAAAAAAATACATTAAAAGACGCTTTCGCTTTTGGGAAAAATATCTCAGACAATGATTTGCAATTAGCCGGATTTAGCGCTCAAGAAATAAAAAATATCAAAGAAGAAAGAACAAAAGCTTTCAAAACTGTTGATAAAAACATTAAAGGACAGATATTCAAAACTCTTAAGGAAGATGATATCCAAAATTGGAAAAAAGAAGATTTCTCAGACCCTGAGACAATTCAAAATTTAGCAAAAGATTCTACTTCTCAAATTAAATTGGCTGCCTCTGCCCGCAATAATACAAGTTTCTTCAAAGAATTAATGGCTCAAATGCTTGATTTAGATAATGGATATAGAGCAAAAGAATTTATAAATTTTTTGAGACGCCCTGATCAAATAGCGTTGCTTGGAAGAGAAAAAATACTCAGTGAAGAAATGATGGAAGCGACTGGAAGATTTGGCTTTAATAATAAAGAATTAGTTAATGCAACACTAAGAGATTCAAATGCTCAAGAATTAGAAAGCTTTATAAACAAAATGAATGAAGCTTCAAAACGAAACTTATTCTCTCAATTAAAAGATGAAAACATCCAAGCCTTAGGAGATAAAATTGCCCAAGATATTATTATCGAAAATATGGTCAAATATTCTTCTATCAACAATAAAAATGGACAATCAAATAATTTTAATTCTTATATAAAAACAGGGGGAATTGATCTTGTTAATAAAATCAATGAAAAAATAAACAAAGACAGTAATTTCAGAGAAACTGTAGTCCTAGAAAATCCCCAATTCTTAAAATTCGCCATTACTCCCAATGCAGCCATAGCAGGAATACAAGTCCAGATGCCTTCAGGATCAGCCAATCAATATATCAGCAACCCTCAAGATATCGAATCTTATAAAAAATATTACTCGCAAAATCCGCAAATTGAAAAAATAGTCCAAGATCAAAATATACGCCAAAGAAGTCAAATCCAACAACAAGTGAGGCAGAAATACGATCCAAACAGAAGAACTATAGGTGGATATAAAAATTTTATTGAAGATATCGATAAAGAAGAATCGTCAGACCAAGGATTCTCAAGATCAAAATACGAATAAAAAATGGAATATAACAGCCAAGAAATAAAAAAAAGATACAACTCTCTTCCAGAAGAATTAAAGGACTTGTTGAATTCCTTGGAAGAAGTTGAAATATTGGAAGAAATTTGCAGAACCCATAATTTATTGAATATGTTTTTGGATATCCAAAAACATATCGCCTTAGTTGCAATGGATATCGAAAACTTCAACGATTTCCGAATTTACATATTTTCGCTCTGCAAAAATGAAAATGAAGGGAAAACAGTCTATCAGCAAATATTTAATATGATTTTTCTGCCTGTGATGCATTTGATAAATAAAGGAGAATCAAAAGAATTGCAAAGCGTTCAAACAAAAAGCAAACAAATTGAGCCTCAAGACAATATACCTTTGATAGATGACAAAGACGATCTTCTGCCTCCAGAACCAAAAGAACAAAACATAATAGACCAATTTCAAAAAATAAAATCAATGACAAACGACCAAAGGCAAGAATTATCAAAATATAGTGTTGATAATGATTCGCCCGCAACACATAGAAGCTTTGACACATACCGAGAAAAAATATGAGATATTTCGTACCGCAAATACAACATCAAATGAAAATTGGAGGACTTACTTTCAAGCAATCATTTTTTATAATTGGAGGAGTGGCAATATGCCTTATAGTATTATTCACTTCCCCAGAATCTACAATTTATATAGCTATCCCTGTAATGACTATATCTCTATTCCTGGCATTTGGAAAAATAAAAGGCATCGAACTTCCGATATTTTTAAAAAACTGGTGGGATTATTTATTCGGCCCCAAAGAGTACCGCTGGATGAAAAGAGCTATAATAGCAAAACCTTTAGAGATGAAATATAATCCTCCAGTCAAAGAATCAAACAAAAAAGAAGCGTCTTTAATAAAAAAAAGGAGTAGCTTGGTTGATTTATCCCAAAAAAATATTTGAATCATATGCAAACAGGACCAACACAAGATTTTATTAAAATTGAAGATATAAAAGACGGTGTTCTGATAATGAAAGATAAAAGTCTTCGCGGATTGATGATAATATCATCTCTTAATTTTGCTTTGAAATCTCCAGAAGAGCAGGAAGCCATAATTTATCAATTCCAAAATTTTTTGAATTCTCTTGATTTCCCATGCCAAATTACCATGCAATCAAGAAAGTTAAACATGACTGGATATTTTGAAAAATTAAAAGAATTAGAACTGAAGCAAAAAAATCCTCTTTTAAAAATACAAACCCGCGAATACAGAAATTTCATAGAAGACATGGTTAAAAACGAATCAATAATGTCAAAAAATTTTTTTGTAACAGTTTCTTTTTATCTAAATGAAATAATAGGGGAGAAAGGAAAAAGGAAAATAATTGTTCCGCTAAATGATGAAAATTTTTCCAGAGGTAAAAGCCAGCTATTTCAAAGAATGGAATTCGTAGCGCTCGGATTAAAGCGTTGCGGATTGCAAGTAACTTTTTTAAACAATGAAGAGCTTATAGATCTTTTCTGGAGCTTATATCATCCCAGAGAAGCAGAAACTGGATATTATCCAGAAATACCGCCAGATATGATTCAATAAAAATATGAAATTACCTCAATTCTCATTTTTAAAGAAAAATAAAAGTCCAGAAATTTTAGAAACCAGCCCGATAGGAATAATCGACATTATAGCGCCGGCTTCGATTGAAGTAAAACCGGATTATTTAAGGATAGGAGACAGACTTGCTCGCACTTATTTTATTTTTTCTTATCCAAGATATCTAAATGTCGGATGGATTTCTCCGATCTTAAACTTAGACATTCCTATAGATGTTTCTTTTTATATAGATCCTGTCGATACGGGAATGATTTTGAAAAAACTCAGGAACCAGATCGCAGATATAGAAGCAGAATTAATGGAAAGAGAACAAAAAGGATTAGTAAGAGACCCAAAACTTGATACTGCCTATAAAGATACTGAAACCATAAGAGACAGCTTAAGTTCAGGAGAAGAAAGGATGTTTAATTTCGGACTTTATATAACAATTTATGGATCAAGTCTGGAAGAATTGAATAAAATAGAATTGAATTTGAGATCAATACTTGAGTCAAGATTGAATTATATAAAAATGGCCTATTATCAGCAAAGGGAAGGATTCTCAACAACCGCCCCTTGGAATTCCGATAATCTTATAAATTATACAGCTTTAAATACTGGATCCCTCTCGACATGTTTTCCATTTATATCTTTTGATTTAAGTTCTAATGAAGGAATATTGTACGGAGTCAACAAACACAATAATTCATTAGTCCTTTTTGACAGATTTTCTTTGCCAAATGCCAACTCTGTGATATTTGCAACAGCTGGATCTGGAAAAAGCTATCACCAAAAATTAGAAATCCTAAGATATTTAATGATGGGAGTAGATGTAATAATTATAGATCCGGAAAATGAATATAAATTCCTGGCTGAAGCAGTCGGAGGATCGTTTTTTAATATATCTTTATCATCAAATGATCATGTTAATCCTTTTGATCTTCCTCCTGTGGGCAAAGATGAAAAACCTGAAGACGTGCTAAGATCAAATATTATAAGCCTTGTCGGCTTAATGAGATTGATGCTTGGAGGCCTGACTCCTCAAGAAGATGCGATAATAGACACTGCTTTAACTGAAGTTTATGCGGCAAAAGACATCACCCCTTCAAGCGATCCTTCAAAATGGAAAGAAAATATTCCTTTAATGTCAGATTTGGAAGCTGTTTTAGAAACAATGCAAGGCGCTGAATCTCTATTAGACAGAATAAAAAAATTCAGCAAAGGAACTTCTGCCACTTTCTTTAATCAATATTCCAATATTTCGCTGAATAATAATTTAGTTGCCTTTGGAATAAGAGATATGGAAGATTCTCTCAGACCGATAGCTATGTACATGGTAATGAAATATATTTGGAGCTCTATTAAAACAGAACTAAAAAAGAGAATTTTGGTAGTCGATGAGGCTTGGTGGTTTATGCAAAATGAAGATAGCGCTTCATTTTTATTCGGAATAGTAAAAAGAGCTAGAAAATATTGGCTGGGAGTAAGCACTATTACGCAAGATGTCGAAGACTTCATGAAATCAGAATATGGAAAACCGATTATTACAAATTCATCTTTAGTTTTTTTAATGAAACAATCTTCTGCTGGAATTGATGTAGTGCAACAATCGTTCAACCTTACTGATGAAGAAAAATATCTTCTATTAGAATCTTCTGTAGGGGAGGGAATATTCTTTGCCGGACAAAAACACATTGCTTTGCGCGTAGTCGGATCTTACGCAGAACATCAATTCATAACAACCTCTCCCGAAGAAGTCAAAAAAATATTAGAAGCAAAGAAAAGTTTGAATGGTTAAAAACAAGAATAAAAAAATCTTAGCGATAGTTTTATTGATGATGTTTCTCGGCACTGGCTTTTCTTTGGCAAAAATGCAAATTGACTACCCAGGCCCCAATCCTCCGACAGAAGAAACAAATCTAATCCAATACATTGCCTATCTTTACAATTTTTCAATCGTGGTATGCGGATTACTTGTTTTATGGTCTTTAATTTCAGGGGGATACAGCTATCTAATGTCCAGAGGGTCACCAAGTAAAATATCTCAAGCTAAAGATCAGATATTTTCAGCTTTCTTAGGGTTAATAATCCTGCTTGCGTCTTATATGTTGTTAGAAACAATTAATCCAGGATTATTAAAATTAGAGCTCCATCTTTCTAAAATAGAAAAATCTGCTGATTATGAACCTAAACCCAAAGCTAATGAAAGCCAATATTTAGTAATTCCTTTAGGATCTTTTATAGAACAAAATTTCTATAGCAAAGAAGCTATGGAAAAAATGGCCAAAGAAGGAAATGATGTTTATGATCTTAAAACAGAAGTCGATAATTTAAAAAAAATAGTTGATGAACTGGCCCAAGAATCTCAAAAATGCAAATGTAACGAATCAAAATGCTTTGGTCCGTGCCCTTGTCAAAGAAGTTGCCCAAATGCTTTCTGTGACAAAGAAAAAATAAATAAATTAGCCGAAGAGATAGAGAAACAATCAGATTTAGTTCAAGAAAAGCTTGCTAAAATCCAAGGAGTTGAAAATATAAACCAAGAAATAAATAAAATGGGGACTCTAATGAGCTTGGCCGAAAATAAAAATATTGATTCTTATTATACATTTTTAGGAGGAAAAAATCTCTTAAAAGACAGTAAAACAAAAATAATAGAAGATTGCGAGCCTTTCAGCTTTTGGGATTATTATTGGCAAAAAAATCTTTCAGACCCAATAACTTTTTATATCAACAAAAATGCTAACAAAAGGTTGATAAATAATGTGCTTCAAGACAATCTGCCCGGGAATTAATATGAAAAAAATATTTTTCTTAATCGCAATTTTAGCAGTTCCTTTTTTCTCTTTAGCTCAAGACGCTCCAGAAGCTACTGAACCTATAGAAAAAGAAGAGTTTGAAGTAAGGGGATGGATGCCAGTAGGGGAAATGGCAAGAGAAATAATGGAAGCAACTAACAAATCAAACGAAGCAAAAAAGAAAATGTCTGATAGTGTTTCTGAATTGATAGGAATTGCAAGAGAAATGGCTCAAGCAGTTTCAAGTTGCCAAAACATTGAAGCTTGTCAAAGCAGTTGCCAAGAAATCTATAGTGACGATGGAAATTGCTCATGCCAAGGATCAATATGCCAACCAGAATTTCTATGCGATATGGAAAAAATAAATTCCGTATTAGAAAAATTCAATGGGGTAAATGAAACTTTTTATTCTGGAGTAAATAACTATTTAGATATTATCGCTGGAGAAAAAGATACTCCAAATTATTTAAAAGATATGTACGGAGGGAAATTCACAGAATTGCCTAAAAGCCATGTTTATACAGATTATAATCAGTTCTATAATGATTTTAATACTACTATTTCTCCGATACTGGCAAAATTAAGCAGAAATATTTCATTACCACTGTCTGATTCATCTGCAAAAATACCATTAATAGAATATATAAAAAGACAATCCGATTATATTAGAATAGGATTTATGAATTGCCAAACTCCAGTAGGGGCTCAAGAAGATATGGAAAATATAGCCGATGGAAAAGATTTATATAAATATCCTTACAGAGTTGATTTTATACTCCAAAATAAAATAAATGTTCCTGTCGATGCCAATGAAAGCAATTTGAATTATTACTGCGCAAGCACAAGGGGATTATATTCTCCGCAATCAAAATAAAAATATGTTATTTGAATTTAAAAAAAATAAAATATTGATAGTTTTATTCTCTGTATTATTTCTTGCATCTATAGCTTTTGCGCAGAGCGAGCTTCAAATTGATTATCCTAAAGTTCCTGGAAAAACAGATATTTTCAAAACTGGAAGAACCCCGCTTTTACCCCAATATATTGGATATGCTATAAATGCGTTAATCGCGATTTCAGGAGCTGTAATATTTTTTATAATTATAATAGCTGGATTCAAACGTTTTACATCTCAAGGAAGTGGCAGTAAAGTCCAAGATGCAGAAGATAGCATATTTGCCGCTTTCTTAGGTTTAATAATACTTCTATGCTCTTATTTAATACTTAATTTTATATCTCCAAGTTATACAACGCTAAATTTAGGATTAAGAACCATAGGGATAATCATTCAAAATGGGGGAGGAGAAGAAATGTTAGTTTCATCAGGTCAAGAAAATCTTGAAAATTTTATTCCAATTAAAATTACTATTTCTAAAAAATACATAAATGACTCTGAAATGACGCTTTATAGCGAAAAAAATTATACTGGATCAATTTATAAAATTAAAAAAAGCAGTTGGATATGCCCTGATGAAAATGAATGTTATGTCGAATATCCTGAAAGTTATAGAAAAGGATCTATATCCGTTTTAATCTTAAGACCAGGAGTTTTTATATTTAAAGATAATAAAGTGCCTTATTATGTTGGAAATGATTTACCAAATACAATGGCTCTCTTAGACTTGATTAACGCTCCTGGAGTAGTAAATGGAATAAGAATATACAACAGCTCTTCTACCAATTATGGAGCAATGACTTTTATAGAAAATAATTATATCGGTCCTGGAGCGATATATTTTCCTGAAAAAAAAGCTGGATGGGCCAGTGAAGAAATAATAGATTTAAATAAAATATATTCGATAAAAATCTTTAACGCCAGACAAATCAATGGATCGCTAGGAGAATATTTTTACAAACCAGAATATGATTACACTTCTAAATGCAAATCTTCAGACGATCCAATTCAATCGCTTCCTACTCAAAAAATAAGCTGTGGGATAGAAGAGTATGTTTATTCTATAAAACTTAATAATTCATGGGCAATATTAATTTCTTATGGAAATAAGGACAACCCTGACAGATTTGCAAAGTTCAATGAATACAGCAATCAAATTCCTAAGATTGATTATTTAACCCCTTTTGCTTTTGGAGAAATGGTTAAGGTTTCTGACCCGAATATGGATGATAATCCAGAAATAGGGCAATGTGTCTGCAATGGAAGATGGCTGGGGATATTCTGGTGTGTAAACTGGCAATCCTGCGCTACTCATTCAATAATATTCACTAAATAATAAAAAATCCCTTCGAATTATCCGAAGGGATTTTTTATTTAGGTTTAATTATAATTTTCCTTTCTTCTCCTTCTCCAACACTTTCAGTAGAGAGATCTGGAAATTGACTTATTTGCATATGAATAACTCTTCTCTCGTAAGCCGAAAGATTCCCAATTGATTTTGCCTGCCCAGATTCAGCAACTTCTTTTGCAAGATTCTCTGATATTTCCATCAAATATTGAGTTCTTGTTTTTTTATAACCATTAATATCCAAATCAAGACACAAATCTTGATCCAATTCCTTATTAATTATTTTATTTAAAATACTTTGAATTTTAAATAAAATATCTCCTCCTTCTCCAATAAGTATCCTGGCATCATCGCTTTCCAAATTTAAAAAATAAATTTCATCTTTTAATTCAAGACTTTTTATTTCTACTAAAAAACCCATATTCTTAAAAAATATTTGAGTTGATTCTTTTATTTTACTTTCTGTATTATTCATGCTTTTCTTTGTGCGCTTTATTGATGAAATACTGCTCTAAAATAGTAAATACAGAAGATACAATTATATAAAGCGATATCGAAGATGGAAATTTCAATAATATAAAGAACATAAGGGCAGGGGAGAACAAAGCCATCCATCCTTGAGCTTTCTTCTGGCTTTTTGACATAGAAAAACTGATTTGGAAATATTGGACAACTGCCACTAAAAGGGTTAAAGGCAAATAAGGATCTTTTAAGGAAACAATCCCTAAAAAAATAGTGTTTATTTCTGGATTAGTAGCTGCCTCCCTAATAGCTTGATAAAGAGTTATTAAAATAGGCAATTGCAATATAAGAAGGGAAAAACTAGCAAATGGATTAATATTAGCATTCTTATATAAATCCATAAGCTCTAATGCTTGTTTTTCTTTATCGTCTTTATATCTTTTCTGTATCTCGTTGATTTTAGGCTGCAATTCAGCTATCTCTTTTTGAGATTTTAATGATTTTCTCTCAAAAGGCATTAAAATCAATTTAACTGCAATAGTAAGCAATATTATTGCAAATCCAAGGTTATTACCTGTATTTTTATAAAAAAACATCATTAATCCTGTTATAGGATTATAAAGAAAAAAGTTATAAATGCTTATGAAAAATTCTGGCATAATCAATTTTTTATTTTTTTAAATATTGTAGGAATTATCGCATCAAAGTCATTAGTTTTCAACCCTTCAAAACTTTTAATATCTTTTTTTATTTCTGGCAATACTACAAAAACTAAATCAACCCCTTTTGTCAAAAAATTAAAATTTTTCCTTGAGGATTCTCTTAACATTCTTTTAATTTTGTTGCGCTGACTGCTTTTATTGGATATCTCTTTAGAAACAACAAATCCAATTCTTGATAAATCCATGTCATTTCTAACAAATTTTATATACAAAAAAGAGTTTTTAAACCCTTTACCAAGCTTAAAAACTCTTTGAAAGTCTGTTTTTTTTCGGAGTCTATTTTCCTTAAAAAGCATTTTAAAATTAAACAGCGAGCTTTTTTCTGCCTTTCTGCCTTCTGTTTTTTAAAACCCTTTTTCCAAATTTTGTCTTCGATCTGCTTAAAAATCCATGGGTTTTCTTTCTTTTCCTCTTTTTTGGTTGATATGTAGTAGACATATTTTTGTATATATTAACAAAAATACAATACCAAAAAATCATTTTTTAGTCAAATTTTAATATCATTTTATCTTGATATTTTTTACTCACTTTTTCCACTGTTTTTTCCACAGCTTATTATAGTTTTCCCCATTTTTTCCACAGTTAGAACAGTTTTTATAGCTTTTGTATAGTTTTTTCTTTATTGGAATTTGGTATACTGTGCTTAATAAGAATTAAATTTCCTAAAAAAATACTATGACTAACGAAGAGTTGTGGCAAGCAGTTCTTGCCAGAATTCAGCTTAACACATCAAGTAATAATTTTTCAGCTTGGTTTGTTAATACCAACATAGTTTCTAAAAATGAAAAAGATGTCGTTATTTCTGTTCCTAATAAAATAGCAAAAGATTGGATACAAAATAAATACCATAAAGAAATTTTAAAAGCTTTTAGAGAGCTTAATTTTAATATAAGAGAATTAGATTTTCAGGTTAATATAACCTCTCTAAATAAAAACAAAACCAATAACCAAGAACAAGAAGTTGAAGATCCTAATATTAATCAATTACACTTTGAGCAATTTGATATTAATAGGGAAACGAACCTAAATCCGAGATATGTTTTTGATAATTTTATCGTCGGATCATTCAATGAGCTTACTTACGCCGCCGCTCAAGCAATATGCAAGAATCCTGGAATCACATATAATCCATTCTTTGTTTATGGAGGAGTAGGTTTAGGAAAAACACATTTATTACAAGCCATTGGAAACAAAGTTTATTCTGAAAATAAAAATAAAAAAATAAAATATATACCTTCAGAAATCCTAACATCGGCTATAGTTAATTCAATAGGGAATAATACAATAGAAGAATTAAAAAATTCTTATAAGAAATACGATGTTCTAATAATAGATGATATTCAATTTATTTCCGGAAAAGTAAAAACTCAAGAAGAATTTTTTAATATCTTTAATTTTTTATACCAAAAAAATAAACAAATAATCCTTTCCTCTGACAGGCCTCCAAAAGCTATCGCCAACTTAGAAGAAAGATTAAGATCAAGATTTGAAGGAGGTATGATAGCTGACATAAACTCTCCAGATTTCGAAACAAGAGTGGCTATTTTACAGAAAAAATGCCAAGAAAAAGGTATTAAATTACCTGAAGATGTAATAGAATATATAGCTGAAAACATTCAAAAAAATATAAGGGAATTGGAAGGAGCTTTAAATAAACTTATAGCGCACCATAAATTGACTAACGAACAGATTAATATAGAAATTACAAAAAAACTCTTAAAAAATATAATAATTCCTTCATTCCAAAGAAAAAATCCTCAAAAAATAATAAAAGCCGTAACTGATTTTTATAATCTAAAAGAAAGGGATTTATTTACAGACTCAAGAAAAAAAGAGATTGTAAAACCTAGACAAATAGCAATGTATCTTATGAGAAAAGAATTAAAAAATTCTTTTCCTTCAATATCAAGAATTTTCGGAGGTAAAGATCATACTACTGCAATATATGCATGTAAAAAAATAAAGTCTGATTTGGAAAAAACAGAAAGTTTAAATGAAGAAATTGAAGCTATAAAACAAATATTATATTCTTGCTAGATGTGAATAATATTGTTAATTGTTTATATAAAAATATAAGGAAAAGTATTGTAATAAAAATGAATAAAAAGGCCTTATATTTTTCCACAGAAAAGAAACACAGATTATCAACATAATTTATGAATAAATTATCCACAAATTATCCAGCTTATTTTGATTGATATTAAAGGATTTTTAAAAAAACATTGAGGATTTTTAAGAGTATAATAACAATAATAATTTAATATATATTATTACTATTATTAATATAATATGAAGGCGATTACATTAAAAGAAAATTTTAAAAAGGGATTAAATATCGTCGAGAAAATAGTCGGAAGAAATTTAACACTTCCTATTTTAAATAATATCTTATTAAAAGCTGATAAGAATTTTATTATTCTTATGGCTACTAATTTAGAGATAGGGGTAAAATATTGGGTTTTATCTAAAATTGAAAAGGAAGGATCTATTGTTGTTCCAACAAAAGTTTTATCAACTTTTATTTCAAATATTTCTGATGAAAAAATTTCAATTACTTTAAAAGATTCAAGATAAATCTTTTTATCTTTTAA
>JAGOPM010000011.1 GCA_017991975.1 Candidatus Parcubacteria bacterium
AAGCGCTTCTGGAGGAAAAGACGCAGTCAATATGGCAAAACTCTGCAAAGACATGGGATATGACGTTAATTTGATAACTTGTAATCCTAATCCTCCTTGCAAAGAATTAGTCAAAAAAATATTCTTTTTTCCATCTTTTTCCGACCCGCCGACTTACAATGTAAGCACGTATTTTTCCATGATCCACTGGCTTTTCAACGAAGATATTCAAGAAATAAAAATTTTCTTATCGCAAATAAAAAAAATAAATCTTAGAAAATATAAATACATATTTTTTGTAAGCGATGATAAATTCGCATCGATTGCGCAAATGGGTTATCGCAAAATCGGAGAAAGCCTCCAAGGATTAGGCGCAAACGGAGAAGGAAGTTCCCAAGCAGCCCACGGAGTGATTCTCCAACCAAACAAGAACAGACTTGTCATAAGACTTAATTGCGATTTTCCTGTCTCTGGAAATGTGACAGATATAAAAATTAATTCATATTTGGGTCTTTTATCTGCTGTTTATTATATTATTGGTCAAAACCAAAAAGATAGCGATATAAAAAATACTCTTGACCAATACGCTAAAACAGTAAAGCATAACAATTGGCAACTAAGTGAAAGACAATAATACTAAAAAGCCTTCGTGGCGGAATTGGCATACGCGTACGATTCAGGTTCGTATTCCGTAAGGATTGTGGGTCCGACTCCCACCGAAGGCACAACTAAAAAACTATGATACAAGATAAAAAAAATTCTCCAAAGGAGAATAATTTAAAAATTGTTTGCCTTGGAGGCTTAGGAGAAGTCGGTGAAAACATGACTCTCTTCGAATACCAAGGGAAAATTTTAATATTAGATATCGGTCTTATGTTCCCAGGAGAAAACATGCCTGGAGTCGACTGCGTCATTCCTAATATAGAATATTTAAAAGGAAGAGAAAAAGATATTGTCGGAGTGCTTTTTACTCATGGTCACTATGATCATATAGGAGCAGTCCCCTATATAATGAATAAAATATGGAGACCGGAATTGCCCATCTATGCCAGCGCTCTTACCAAGGCAATAATTTTAAAAAGACAAGAAGAGGTTCCAAATCAACCTAAACTTAATATAAATACTATAAAAGATGGGGATAAAATAAATCTTTTTCCATTCTCAATAGAATTCTTTCATCAAGCCCATACAATACCAGATAATTTAGGAATGGTTATAAAAACTCCTTTAGGAAATATAGTCCATACTTCTGATTTTAAATTCGATGCCAACCCTATTTATGATAAACCAACAGATTTCCAAAAGTTGAAGTTGATTGCGCAACAAGGCGTTTGGATTTTGATGTCTGATTCAACAGGAGCTGAAGAAGAAGGCCATTCACTTTCCGAAGAAACAATAATGAAAAATCTTGAAACGATTTTCAAGCAATCAAAAGGAAAAATTGTAGCTTCAAGTTTCGGTTCTTTAATAAACAGAATTCAACAAATAATAACTTTGTCTGAGAAGTATGGGAGATATGTCGCGATTGATGGAAACACAATGAAAACCAATATTGAAATTTGCAGAAATTTAAAATATGTAAAAATCAAAAAAGATACCATAATCCCGGCAAAAAAACTCAGTTCTTATCCTCCAGAAAAAATAACTTTAATCTGCACAGGAGCCCAAGGCGAAGAAAAAGCTGTTTTAGCAAGAATTGCTTCTGGAGAATATCCTAATCTAAAAATAGATCCTAAAGATACTGTAATTTTCTCCTCTTCAACTGTCCCAGGCAATGAGAGAACAGTGCAGGCTTTAAAAGATGAATTTTTCAGACAAAAAGCAGAAGTCTATCATTATAAAATGATGGATATTCACGCATCAGGACATGCCAGACAAGAAGAATTGAAAGAAATGATTTCTATAATGAAACCTAAATTCTTTTTCCCTGTGCATGGACAATTCTCAATGCTTGCTTCAAATGCTAAATTAGCGCAAAGCGTAGGAATAAAAGAAGAAAATATCATCTTTACTGAAAATGGACAAATAATAGATTTCTACAGAGATAAATTTGAATTCTCAAAGAAAAAGGCTCCATCGGAATATGTTATGGTTGATGGATTAGGAATCGGGGATGTTGGAGAAGTTGTTTTAAGAGACAGAAACATACTTTCTAAAGATGGAATATTTGTAATCATAACTATTGTCGACCATGCGACTGGAAAAGTACGCAACTCCCCTGACATAATTTCTAGAGGTTTTATCTATTTAAGAGAGTCAAAAGACTTGCTTACTGAAACAAGAAGGAGAGTCGTAAAAATAATTAGCAGATCCACTGGAAAAGATGGCGCTGTTAATTGGAATTACATCAAGAATAATATCCGCAATGAATTAGGCGAATATCTATTTAAAAAGACTCAAAGAAGACCTATGGTTCTACCGGTTATTATTGAAGTTTAAAAATCAAATTAATCAAATAAACGGCTAAGTTGGTTTGTCCCTGTCTTTTTAACGGTTAGCCGTTTCGCCAGAAACTCAATACTGTATTGAAAATAAACGGCTAAGTTCACTTAGCCGTTTATTTTCTAATCAATTAAGCCCTAAAATAGCCTTTTTGCGAGATTTTTTTATTGATTGCTTGAAATTATAGCTTCAAGCTCTTTTACTTTCTCTGGAATCAAATTTTCGTTTTTTGATTCAATAGTAAGTCTAATTAAAGGTTCGGTATTAGACTTTCTAGCCAAAAACCACCAATCAGCGAAATCTATTCTTATACCATCTATCTTTATTATCTTCCCGTCTTTATACTTTTCTTCCAAAATCGAATAAATATTTTTTATATCAGTGTTAGAATCAATCTTGATAGCTATAGGTCTTGAGCCATGATAAGTTCTGAATTCTTTCAAAAGATTTGAAAGATTCTGGCCAGTAGCAATCATATGTTTCAAGATGGAAAATAAAACAAAAAATGGAGCTTCGCAATATTTGTTATCTTGATAATAATAATGGCCGGATTTTTCCCCTCCAAAATATATCCCTTCAGCGCGCATTTTGCTTTTAATAAGCGAATGTCCAACTATGCTTATCACAGGGATTCCCCCATATCTTTCTATAGTTTCGGCAACCGATTTACTGGAAGAAACATCATACAAGATCCTATCTTGAGGTCTTTCTTTTAAAATTATTTTTGAAATTAATGCAGTAATCAAATCTGGGACAATATCATTTCCAGATTCATCTAAAAAAATTATTCTATCTCCGTCACCATCAAATACAATCCCCAAATCATATTTTCCGTCTTTCATTTTCTCTTTTATAGCAGTTAAATTCTTAGGAATAGTAGGGTCGGCGGAATGATTTGGAAAATTACCATCTATTTCATCGAACATATAATCTGCATTAATCCCCATTCTTGAAAAAACGGCTCTGGCTGCGATTATTGGGACAGCATTAGCAGTATCAACGCAAATTTTAAATTTTGAAAAATTATAATTATCGAATCCTTTTAAAACATTATCTACATAATCTGAAAGCGGATCTTTCTTGATAATAGTTCCTTTTTTTTCAGAAAGCTGAAATTCGTTTTTAATAACCATATCCCTTATTTTCCCCAATCCTTTTCTCAAATCTATTGGCACAGCATCAGGTCCTACGAATTTGAAACCATTATATTCTTTGGGGTTATGCGAAGCAGTAATCATTATCGCTCCTACAAAATTATAAAACCAGGAACAAAAATAAAGTGTCGGAGTACTTGTCAAACCACAATCAACCACATTTATCCCCATATCAGTTATCCCTTTTACGCAAGCTGAAAATAAAGCCTCGGAAGACAATCTGGAATCTCTGGCAACGCCTATAATTGGATTATATTCTGGATATTTTTCCTTAATAAAAACAGCAAAAGCCATTCCTGATTTATAGGCAATGTCTTCATTGATTTCAGTAGGATAAATTCCTCTGATATCATAGGCTTTAAATATCTTATCCATATAATTATTAAACACAAAAAAACCGCTCCTGGCAAGAGATTTTTTTCATTTTTATAAAATATTTAGCAAAATAGTCAAATAATTCTAATTGACTTTTCAGGGTTAATATTATAATATAGTAGCATGAATAAAACAGAAATTACTATGAAAAACTACGAATTGACAATGTTATTAAAAATCGATTCGGAGGAACAAACAGCCAAGCTGTTAGGACAAATCAAAGAAAACCTTGAAAAAAATCAGGTTTCGATAAAGCATGATACCCTACCGACAAGAATCAAATTGGGATATCCAATAAAGAAAAACAATGAAGCTTTCATGGTTTCTTATGTTTTTGAATGTGAAGAAGAAAATCTTGATCCAATCAAAACTTATCTTGATTTTCAAGATAATATACTCAGATATTCATTAATAAAAGAAAAAATATTGCAAAACAAGCAAGTAAGATCAAGAAGGGATATAAACGCGCAAAAACCTTTAGATGTAAGCGAAATTCCTCAAGATCAAGAAGAAAACAAGGAAATGCCCGTTCAGGAAGTCGTTCAAGAAAAAAAACACGAGAAAAAAGCTGATTTGGAAGAAATCGACAAAAAATTAGATGAAATGTTAAATCAATAAAACATCTAAAAATATGAATCTTAATAAAGTTTTTATCATCGGCAATCTTACATCTGATCCAGAAACAAGGCATACCCAATCCGGACAAATGGTTTGCAATTTCACTATTGCTACCAACAGGACATGGAAAGGCCAAAATGGACAAAAACAACAGCAAGCTGAATTTCACAATATTGTTGCTTGGGGAAGGCTGGCTGAAATAATTTCCAATTACTTAAAAAAAGGAAACTTAGCATTAATCGAAGGAAGATTGGCAACCAGATCATGGGAAGATAAAAACGGAAATAAAAGATATACAACTGAAATAATAGCCGAAGGATTGCAAATGGGCCCTAAAGGCGCATCAAATCCAGGCGCTTTCTCCCCAGGGAAACCACAAGCGCAGGATTTCTCTCAAGAAAAAGAAGAAGAAATCCCTGTAATTGAGGAAGGAGAAGAAGAAATTGATTTATCAGATATCCCGTTATAATATTTATTAAAATAAAAATATGGAATGTTATTTTTGCAGAAGAAATATAAAAAATATAGATTATAAGAATAGCGTGACATTAAAAAATTTTCTGTCCGCTGCCGGAAAAATAAAAGCCAGGAGCAAAACCGGACTTTGCGCGATACATCAAAGAAATTTAGCTGGCGCTATAAAAAGAGCAAGGCAACTTGGAATAATATCGCCAAGTTCAAAATAATTATTTTGGCAAATAAAAAACACCTTTTTAATAAAGGTGTTTTTTATTTTTTAATTTATAATGGAAATCCTAAATAATATTGAGGATATTCCAAAATATCAAGAAAACCATTAGTGGCTAACATTAAAGCCCGATTAAAATCCTGCAATTTAGACCATTTTGTCGGCATCGCAATCACAGGCAGAAAAGCCATATCTCCAGAAATTACTCCTTCCTGACTATCTTCAATTACTCTTGAATCGCAATATTCTGCTCCAAAAGCTCTTCTCGCAGCTAAATATATCATAGGAGAAGGTTTAGAACGATTCTCAGCCTCTTCCCTAGAAAACAAAGAATCATCAGGAAAAAAATCGCTAATTCCAGCAGATTCCAATTTTTTCCTAAGGATTCTTTTATTAGCTCCAGAACAAACGGCCATTCTCACTTTCTTTTTTTGCATTTCTTCTAAAAATTCCTTAGCATAAGGCATAGTTTTCATAGCGCCTTTTCTATACATATTTGCTTCTTGTTCAAATATTTCATTATATGCCTTATCTGGATCAAAACTATGACCGTTTTTATTTTTGTTCGAGAGCCAAGAAATAATATGATGCAAATCTTTCCCAACGCAATTTTTCGAATATTCATCGAATTCTATCTCTGGAAGATTTAATTTTTCCACCAGATAATTATTACGAATTCCCATTCTCACATGCTCGCTTTGTATTAAGATTTCATCAACATCTAAAAAAAGATTTTTAACTGGCTTGAGGTCCTGACGCGTGACAAAAGAATTAATCTTATTTGTCTCCATTTTTATATCCATTATAGCCTCCTATCCCTTATATATTTTTAATTTGCAACTTTAATGGGTGTAATATTTGTTCTCCCAATTTTTATTATTAAATCACATTTATCAAAAAAAATCAAATCAAAAATAAAAAAAGCGCTTTCATCAAATGAGCACTTTTTTTATTTAATTAAGAATTGAAAAATAATTTTAAACCTTTGCTTCTGATATTTTTAATATTTCTTTTTCTATTTTATTTGCCAAATCTTTATTTTCTTTTAGCATTTGCCTTGTTCCTTCAGTTCCAGCAGCAAGTTTTTCTTCTCCAAAAAAGAAAGTGTTGCCTTTTTTTACAATAATATCATTTTTCAATGCCACATTCATAATATCTCCAGAACGAGAGATACCTTCATTAAAGTAAATATCAAATTCTGAAGTTCTAAATGGAGGAGCTACTTTATTTTTAACAATATTAGCTTTTACTCTTGAGCCTATAATATTTTCTCCATGTTTGATTTGAGCTATCTTTTTTAGATTTATCCTTACCGAAGCATAAAATTTCAAAGCCATACCTCCAGTGGTAGTCTCAGGATTGCCGAACATTATTCCAATTTTCATTCTAGTCTGATTTAAAAATATCACTATCGTTTTTGTTTTAGCAATAATCGCTGAAAGTTTTCTTAAGGCATGACTCATCAATCGAGCTTGCAAACCAACAGGCATTTCTCCCATCTCCCCCGCTATTTCATTTTTTGGCGTTAATGCTGCTACTGAATCAACAACAATAATATCAAGTTTTCCAGAATTAACTAACGTCTCGACAATTTGTAAGGCTTCTTCCCCTGAATCAGGCTGAGAAATCAAAAGATTTTTTGTATCTACGCCTATTTTTTTTGCATATTCAGGATCAAGAGCATGCTCTGCATCTATAAAAGCAGCCACTCCTCCCATTTTCTGAGCTTGAGCGATACAATGTAATGCCAATGTCGTTTTTCCCGAACTCTCGCCTCCAAAAATCTCTATAATTCTCCCTCTTGGCAATCCTCCCACTCCCAAAATAACATCCATAGAAATACATCCTGTTCTTATCACATCTACATCAACAGCTTTAATATCCTGGAGTTTCATTATCGATCCTTCTCCAAATTTCTTTTGGATTTCTTCAATAGCCTCTTGAAGCTGATAACTGTTATCTTTTGTTTCTTTTTCAACTCCCTCTTCTTTTTTCTTTTTAGTCATATTTTCTTGCCCTATGAATTATTCCATTAGGGTATTATTTTATAACAATTCATCTATGTTATTAGAACTATCAGCATCTTCTTTTTCTATATTTTCCTGAGATTCATCAAAAGCAGAGCTTGATTCTCCGGAAAATCCATAAACTTCTCTTGGTTTTGCCCCGTTCCCGGGACCAATCACGCCATTTTGTTCAAGCAAATCTATCAATCTAGCAGCGCGAGCATATCCAAGCCTCAATCTTCTTTGCAAAAAAGAAGAAGAAGCTTTACCGCTTTCTAAAACAATTTTTTTTGCTTCATCGTACATCGGATCATCAGATTCTTCACCAGAAGAGACTCCTCCAATTCCCATTTCCCCAGCTGGCTGATTTTTCTCTAATCTTTGATTCACGCTTTCTGCTAAAGAATCATGAGCCTGAGAAGCGCCTTCTGCTTTCTCCTCAACTTCTTGATTCTTTTGAGCATTACTTACTATAAAATCAACCACCTTTTTAATTTCTTTATCTGCAATAAAAGCGCTTTGCAACCTTACAGGTTTAGGAGATCTGCTTGAAACAAAAAGCATGTCTCCTGCTCCAAGTAATTTTTCCCCTCCGGCAGAATCAATAATAGTCCTTGAATCAATCTGTGAAGCGACTCTAAATGCAACTCTTCCAGGAACATTTGCTTTAATTAAACCTGTAATAACATTAACTGAAGGTCTTTGAGTTGCTAAAATCAGATGAATTCCCACCGCCCTGGCCATCTGAGAAATTCTTACGATTCCTGCTTCCAATTCTTTTCCTTTTGTCGACATTAAATCAGCTAATTCATCAATTATGAAAACAATATAGGGCATCGGCTCTTTGCCTCTTTTTATAATCCTAGCATTATAAGATTGAATATCTCTAGCTCCTTTCTCCTCGGAAATAACATCAAACCTCCTATCCATTTCTTCTATCATCCAAGAAAGGGCATTTAATGTTTTCTGAGCATTATAAATCACAGGGCAAAGCAAATGTGGAAGTTCATTGTAAACTTGAAATTCAACGCGTTTCGGATCGACTAAAATCAAACGCATCGTTTTAGGAGAATTGGCATAAAGCAAACTCATTATTAAAGCATTCAAACAAATTGTTTTTCCTGATCCAGTTGCTCCAGCAACAAGCATATGTGGCATTTTTGCCAAATCCGCAAATATTGGTTCTCCAGAAACATTTTTTCCTAAAGCCAATCTCAATGATGTTTCCATTTCCTCAAAACCATGATCGGAAATCAGAGCTTTTAATCTTACTGTTGATCTCTGTTTATTAGGAGTCTCTATTCCGACCAACGGTCTGCCTGGAATAGGAGCTTCGATTCTGATAGGATGCGCTGATAATGCCAATGACAAAGTTTTTGACAAACTTGTTATCTTTGCAACATTGACACCTTCTGCGGGTTTAATCGCATATTGAGTAACAGTAGGTCCAATATTCACTTCTGTTACCTCTACTGGAATTCCAAAATTTTGCAAAGTTCTTTTTATAATAGCTGAATTTATCTTTATGTCTCCAGCATCAGCTCCGCTATCTTCATCATCTAATAAATCAAGCGAAGGAAAAACATAATTATCATCTTTTAGCTCGTTCAATTCTATTAAAGGTTTTTTCTTTTCTTTTTCTTTCTCCTTCTCCTTTTCAAAAGGCTTTCCTCCATTATTGACTTTGATTTCTTCTGGAACTTTTTCTACATCGAATTTAGGAGAAAAAATCTTCTTAACCAAAACAGGTTCATCTTTCTTTTTATCATCATCTTGATCATCTCCGAATTCAAATTCCCTATAAGTCAAATATGGAATCATAAGCCAAACAGAAATAACGCATAAAGTGATATGGAATAATCCTAAGACAAGCAATCCAAAAGCTTCAACAAAAAATTTTCCAACTAAAAAATCACCTAATTTCCCGGCGAATCCAGTTTGATGATTAAAAGAAACGGCAACGACTGCGGTTATTCCAGTTAGACCGACAAAAAATAATAATGACGCCAGAGCTATTTTCCATCTTTTTTCTAATTCTTGATTGAAAAAAGCATAACCTATTATTATCAGTATCAAAGGTATCAAAAATATTACATTTCCAAAAACTAATCTTAAAAAATCTAAAAATTTTAATCCCACCATTCCTGCCTTATTGAAAAAAGAAAGAAAAACCGCGAATGCAAAAAATATTAAAATAGTCCCCCAAATCTTATCTTTTATGTCTTGGGCGATATTGTCAAAATTAAATTTAAAAGGCGACTCAAACTTAGTCCTGCTCCTTTGTTTGTTTGCAGAATCTTTTTTCTTTCTTCCCATATTTTTATATCATTATAACCTAAAATAACAGTCAAACAAAACAACTTTTTAACAGGGATAATCTGTTTTTTCCATCAAAAATATTTTTTATTATTATCAATTGACAAAATAATATTTGATTGTATGCTAAAGAAACGCCAAAGGAGGTGTTAATGAGAAAAATAGCTATTTTAACAACTTTTCTTTTCCTGATTTGTTTGCCTTCCAAACAACAATCTATTGCCTCAGAAAAGCAATGGGAAATGAAATCAACCCATCAATGCGATGCTATTGCCCACCCATATTATCACATTCCCAAAGATGTGATTGTCGGAATTTTAGATACTGGCCTTGATTATAATCATTGTGATCTCTCAGGCCATTTATGGGATGGAGGTAAAAATTATCCAAATCATGGATATGATTTTACAAGCCCAGACAATGATCCTATGTCTGGTAATCCTCATGGAACTTTTGTAGCTGGGATAATAGCCCAAATGGCTCCTAACGCAAAAATAGCCGGACTGCAAATTATAAAAGACAGCTATAATCCAAGCATGTTTACAGCTGCAATAAAATTTGCCATTAAACAGAATATTAAAATTCTCAACGCTAGCATTGCTTTCCAGGATCCTGATATCTCGTCTCCGGAAATAAGATCAGCAATCCAGCTTTATCAAGATTTTGGAGGATTATTGGTAATTGCAGCAGGAAATGATTCAAATGATAATGATGAAAATCCCAAATATCCAGCCTCTTATTCTTATGATTGCATAATATCAGTTGCAGCTTTAGATGATTCTGACGATCTGGCAGAATTCTCTAATTACGGAGAGAAAACTGTAGATATTGCCGCGCCAGGAGTGTTAATAGAGGGACCGACAACAAGGAATAAACGCGCAGCGCATAGCGGAACATCTGCTTCAGCTCCGATTGTTTCTGCCTTAGCAGCTTATATTTGGGGAATAAATCAGAACTTGAATGCTCAAGAAGTGAAAAAAATCATCATTGATAACTGCGATTATCTTGATAGTCTTGATAAAAAATTAATTTCAGGAAAAATTAATTTTTTAAAAGCTTTCATTGCGACAATCGGAAAAATTCAATCAGAGTCAATCTGCTATAAAGGCAAAATGATGATAAAGCAGAACTTGATAAACGGATGGCAACAAATTGTCTTAAAAGACATGCCCAATGTCCATTTTTCCGAAAAAAGCACTATTATAATCACAGGCGATCAATCATTTGAAAAAGCAAAATCAGAAATAGATTTCTGGATCAAAAAAAATATGCTCAGCAAAGAATGTGAATGTAAAAAATAAAAAACAGGAGGATAATCCTCCTGTTTTTTTGTCTATTAAACGGCTAAATATCTTACTTAGCCATTTAGCCGTTTCGCTGGAAACCCTTTACTTATAACAAAATAAACGGCTAAGTTCATTTAGCCGTTTATTTTGTTGTTATTCTAAATATAAAAAATCAAATTTTTATTATCAAAGCGCCGCTATTAGGACCAATAGAACTTTTATCAAAAACCCATTCATATTTGTCTTCTAAATAAGCAATGGCTGCATCTCTTAAAGGTGATTGCCCGTCTTGCGAATGACTCCCCTTCCCGGTTATAACTCGTATTGTCTTAAATCCTTTCTTCTTGCTTTGTTCAATAAAATCATAAAGCAATCTGATGGCTTCATCAACGAAATATCCATGCAAATCAATCTCGTCATCGATTTTTTTCTCGTATTTATTATTTTTCATCTCTAAAATATCTTAATGCTTCATAAGCAAACCGCCTGAGCATTATTGCCCAGGCGGTTTTACAAAAAACTTTTTCATTCTTAGTCATCTGTGTCTTGCGAATCTTCAGGCTGAATATCATAAGCTGTTCCAGCTGAAATCAATTTTCCGATAATAACATTTTCTTTCAATCCCTCAAGCTTATCTTCTCTTCCATCGATTGCTGCGCGAATCAAAACTCTCGATGTCTGTTCAAATGATGCTGACGACAACCAGCTTCCTGAAGTCAGAGATACTGCTGAAATTCCAAGGAATAAATCATCATATTTGATTTCTTTCTCTTTATCCTTTCTCCTCTGTTTATTAATCTCAATTAAGACTTTCTCGTCGATAACTTCTCCTATTGAGAATTCTGAATTATCAGGATCTTTTATCTTAACTCTGGCAAACATTTGTCCGATAATTATTTCAACATGCTTATCATGAATGTTCACACCTTGAGAAACATAAATTGACTGAATTTCTTTTATAATCGCTTTTAATGTTGTTTCTTTTCCTGTCAGCTTGAATAACTCTTTAAAATCAATACTTCCTTCGCAAAGTTGCTGTCCTTTTTCAATTACATCTCCTTTCTGCACCCAAACTCCTCTATGCGAAGGAATTTCAAATTCAATAAGATCATCTTTTTTCTCAGGCTTGATTCTGATAATTTTCTGCTTCTCTGATGCGACAATTTCTTTAACAACTCCTTGAACAGTAGATAAAACTGCTTTTCCTTTCGGAATCCTTCCTTCAAGGATTTCTTCAACTCTAGGCAAACCTTGAGTAATATCAGAAACTCCGGCAACACCTCCGCTATGGAATGTCTTAAGTGTAAGCTGGGTTCCAGGTTCTCCGATTGCCTGAGCGGCAACGATTCCTACTGCTTGTCCGATACCTATCATTTTGTTATTTCCAAGATCCCATCCATAGCACTTCTGACAAATTCCTTTTGTGCATTTGCAAGAAAGAGGAGTTCTTACAGTAAGTTTCTCAATTCCTTTCTCAACGATTTTAGCCGCTTCTTCCATTCCTATCATTTGTCCAGATTTAATAACTCCTGGAACATCTTCAAGACAAATCCTTCCAATAATCTTGTATTTAAAATCTTGATTTATAGAATCACTGTCTTTTTTGTATAATATTGTGCCTGTTTTATCCTGGCAATCTTCTTCGCGAATTAAAATTCCATGTCCGACATCAACGAGTCTTCTTGTTAAATATCCAGCCGCAGCAGTTCTTAAAGCAGTATCAGAAGTTCCTTTTCTCGCTCCATGAGTAGAAATAAAATATTCCAAAACTTTCAATCCTTCCTTGAAAGAACTTTTAACAGGCAATTCCATTGTCTGACCTAAGGCATTGATAACCAAGCCTTTCATACCAGCCATCTGTACTGGCTGAGCCCAGCTTCCTCTCGATCCTGAATCGACTATTGTCCACACTGGACCATCTTTAGGAAGCAATCCTGGTATTTTATGCTCTAATTCATCTTTAGTCTCTTGCCAAACTTGAATTATTTGAACACTCTTTTCTTCTGGGGACAATAATCCTTTCTGATAAAAATCTTCTATTTGTTCAACTTTCTTTTCCGCTTGAGCTATCATTTCTGATTTTTCTTTAGGCAAAATTAAATCATCCATACCCCAGCTTGTTCCTGATAATGTAGCATATTCGAATCCAAGATTCTTCATCTTATCAATCGTCTTGTTCGCTGTTTCATTATCAAAATGATGAATGATATCTCCTGTCAATTTAGTTATTTTTCCCTTATCAGCTGTATCATTAAAAAATTTGTAACCTTCTGGCAAAGCATTGTTGAATAATATTCTTCCAACAGTTGTTTCAATAATATCTTTATCAATTCTCACTTTTATTTTAGCTCTCAAATCAACGATATTCGAATCATAAGCCAATATCGCTTCATTTTTCGATGCAAAAATCTTTCCTTCTCCTTTAGCTTTTTCTTTTATTGAAGTAAGCCAATAACAACCTAAAACCATTTCCAAACGTAAGTTAATTACTGGTTTTCCAGTAGCTGGTTTTAACAAATTATTTCCGGAAAGCATCAATTCTCTAGCTTCTTGCTGAGCTTTCGTCGACAATGGTAAATGAACAGCCATTTGGTCTCCGTCAAAGTCAGCGTTAAAAGCCTCGCAGACCAAAGGATGAATCCTAATAACTTTGTCTTCAATTAAAATAGGATAAAATCCCTGGACGCTTAACCTATGCAATGTCGGAGCTCTATTTATTAAAACAACTTTATTAGCCACGACTTCTTCTAATGCTTCCCAAATATCTTCGGTCTTATCTTCAATCAATCTTGAAGCACCTCTAATATTATAAGCAATCCCTTTTTCCAAAAGTTTTGCAATAACAAAAGGCTTGAATAATTCCAAAGCCATTATTTTTGGAAGACCGCAATAATTCATGGCTAAATTAGGTCCTGATGCAATAACAGACCTTCCCGAGTAATCAACTCTTTTACCAAGCAAATTCTGTCTAAATCTTCCTTTCTTTCCTTTAAGCATATCTGACAATGATTTGAGATTCCTCTTTCCACCTGTTGTCGCCATTGTTGTTGTCTGAGATTTCCTCATTCCATTATCAATCAAAGCATCAACCGCTTCCTGCAACATTCTTTTTTCGTTTCTAACAATAACTTCTGGAGCATCAATTTCTAAAAGATATTTCAATCTATTATTTCTATTAATGACTCTTCTATACAAATCATTTAAATCTGAAGAAGCATATCTTTCTCCATCGAGCTGAACCATAGGCCTCAAGCTTGGAGGTAGAACTGGAAGAACAGTCATAAACATCCATTCTGGTCTTACTCCATTTTTTGCCATTCCTCTCAAAATTCTCAATCTCAAAAGCGCTTTTTTCTTATCAGCGCCTTCCATTTCTTCAATTTTTTTCTCTAAATTCTTAACTAAATTTTTCAAATCAACTTTTTCAAAAAGCTTTCTTAGAACTTCCGCTCCTGTTCCTGCTTCAAAAACTTCTCCATATTTCATCGCAAGATGGGAATATTGCTTTTCTGAAAAAACTTTAAATAATTCGATTGATTTCAATTCATTCAAAGCCTTGTCTTTTGCTTCTTTTAATTCAAACAAAAATGATTCCTGATCTTTTTTTGAAAGCTTTGATTCTTTAGCGCTGTTTTGAAATTCTTTTAATTTATTCTGGAATTCTTCTTCAATTTCTTTCAAAACTTTTTTCTTTTCATCTTCTCTACATTCAGTGACTATATATCCGGCAAAATAAACTACTTTTTCCAAGCTTTGCTGCGGGATATTTAAAACCATTCCCATAATCGAAGGAATAGATCTTAAAAACCAAATATGTGAAACCGGAGCGGCTAATTTGATATAGCCCATTCTATCTCTTCTGACAGTGGCAGATGTTATTTCGACTCCGCATCTATCGCAAACTTGCCCTTTGTATCTTATTCCTCTGTATTTCCCGCAAGCGCAACGGTAATCCTTAACAGGACCAAAAATCTTTTCACAGAACAAACCATCCTTTTCAGGCCTCTGAGTCCTGTAATTTATTGTTTCAGGCTTTTTAACTTCACCATTACACCAGCCAGTTATGTCCTGGGGCGAAGCTAATTTTACTTTTATTGATTTTATATCAGCAACAAACATAGGATTTATTGTTCTTTGATAATTTTTCCTTTTATTTCGACGTCAAGCGCCAAAGATTTTAATTCGCTCACAAGCAAATTAAATGACGCCGGAATATTTGGATTTTTAATTTCTTCATTCCTCAAAATGGCATTATAAGTAGCGCCTCTACCTACAACATCATCTGATTTAATAGTTAACATTTCCTGCAAAGTATATGCAGCTCCATAACCTTCCAATGCCCAGACTTCCATTTCTCCAAATCTCTGACCTCCAAATTGCGATTTTCCTCCCAAAGGTTGCTGGGTTATCAATGAATATGTGCCGATAGACCTCATATGAAGCTTATCTTCTACCATATGATTGAGCTTTAAAACATACATGTAGCCGACAGTGCATTTTTCAGGGAAAGGTTCAGATGTCTTTCCGTCATAAAGCACTAATTTTCCATCTTCAGGGCAACCAGCTTCTTTTAATTCTTTCTTAATATCTATTTCTTTAGCTCCAGATAACGAAGGAGAATAAGAAACATATCCTAATTTCTTTGCAGCCAATCCTAAGTGAGTCTCCAAAATCTGTCCGATGTTCAACCTTGAAATTATACCTAAAGGATTCAAGACAATATCAACTGGAGTACCATCTTCCAAATAAGGCATTTCTTCAACAGGCAGAACAGTCGAAATAACACCCTTATTCCCATGTCTTCCAGCTAATTTGTCTCCAGCTCCAATTTTCCTCAATTGAGCAACTTCAATTTTTATTCTTTTTATTACTCCGGGATCAAGTTTGAAACCTTTTGCTCTTTCAAATATTTTTACATCAACAATCCTCCCTCTTTTTCCATGTTCCATCGTTAAAGAAGTATCTTTAACATCTCTTGCTTTTTCTCCAAAGATAGCCTGGACTAATTCTTCTTCAGGAGTTAAATCTCTTTCTCCTTTTGGAGAAATTTTTCCAACTAAAATATCATTCGGTCCAACTTCAGCTCCGACTCTGATTATTCCTTCTTCATCTAAATCTTTTAATTTTTCTTCAGAAACATTAGGAATATCAGCTGTTGTAATTTCAGGACCTAATTTTGTTTCTCTTACATCACAATTGAAACTTTCAATATGAATTGAAGAGAATTCATCTTCTTGCACCAATCTTTCTGAAATAACAATAGCATCTTCATAGTTCCATCCTCTCCATGGGACAAAAGCAACTAAAAGATTTTTACCTAAAGCCAATTGTCCGTCCTTTGTCGATCCTCCATCAGAAATTATATCTCCTTTTTTAACTTTTTGCCCTTTTTTAACTAATGGCCTTTGATGGAAGCATGTATACTGATTTGTCCTAACAAAAGTCCTTAAATTATATGTTTTTGTTTTTTCTCCAGTCTCAGTTTCAGCTGGTTTTATCTTGATATGAGCCGCATCTACTGATTCAATAGTTCCGTCAAATTCAGCTAAAACAACTTGTCCAGAATCACGAGCTACTTTTTCTTCTAATCCAGTTCCAACTAAAGGAATATCAGGCTTTATCAAAGGGACAGCCTGTCTCTGCATGTTGGAACCCATAGATGCTCTTTTTGCATCATCATTCTGTAAAAATGGAATCAACGAAGCAGCTACAGAAATCGTCTGATTAGGAGAAACATCAATATAATTTATTTCTTCTCTCTCGATCATTCCAGGTTTTCCTTTAATTCTGGCTTCTACGATTTTTTCAGCAATTTTTTCATTATCATCAATTATGATATCGGCTGGAGCGATATTATTCCTTTCTTCAGAATAAGCATCTAAATATTCAATTTTATTAGTAATTTTTCCATTATCAACTTTAATATATGGAGTTTCCAAAAACCCATAATCATTAATTCTTCCATAGCAAGCAATATGCCCTATCAAACCGACATTTGGTCCGTCAGGAGTCTGGATTGGACAAATTCTTCCATAATGAGAAGGTTGAACGTCTCTAACTTCAAATCCAGCTCTTTTTCTGACCAAACCACCAGGTCCAGTAGAAATAACTTCTCTTTTATGCTCTAACTCTGACAATGGATTAGTCTGATCCATGAATTGAGCCAATTGACTTGATGAGAAAAATGTCCTCACAGCAGCCATTATCGGCCTCTGATTTATCAATTGAACAGGATTCAATTCCTCTGATTCAACAGTCGACATTGAATCTTTAATATTTCTTTCAAGCCTCATCATTCCAATCTTAAGACTATTAAGCAAAAGTTCTGTGAATGTTCTTACTCTTCTATTTCCTAAATGATCTATCTGATCAGCTTGAGCGTCAGGATTATTATTTAACTTTATGATTTCTCTTAATGTCGCAACAACATCTTCTTTTGTTAGGACTCTCTCTTTGGTAGTAATTGTTTTTACCTTCTTTTCATCAGCGATTTCAGGAAGTCTTTGATTCGTCTTCCATCTTCCAACTTTTGAGAGATCATAACGATTGAAGTTGAAAAACATATTTCTCAAAAATTCCAAAGCTGCTTCAGCATTAGCCATGTCTCCAGGTCTCAATCTTGAATAAATTTCCAAAGCTGCTTCTTCTTGGTTTTTAGCAGGATCTCTCTGTAAAGTTTTTTCTATGAATAAAGATTCTGGATCAATATCGACATCTTTGAATGTCTGTTTGATTTTAGAATCAGTATCAACGCCAAAAACCCGCAATAATGTTGTTGCGGCAACTCTTCTCTTTCTGTCTATTTTTACTCCGATAAAACCATTAGCGTCAGTATCGAATTCAAGCCAAGACCCCCTATAAGGGATTATTTTTGCTGAAAATAATTTTTTTCCATTAGAAATCCTTGAAGTAAAAAACACTCCTGGAGATCTAATAAGCTGGGAAACTACGACTCTCTCCACTCCATTTATCAAAAAAGTTCCCCTTTCTGTCATCAAAGGAAAATTAGTTAAGAAAACTTCTTGGGTTTTTTCTTCTTTTGTCTTTAAATTAATCAATTTTACCTTGACTTTAAGAGGAGCTGTGTATGAATCATCATTATTTTTAGCTTCTAAATCATTGGGATAATTAGGTTCTCCTAATTTGTAATCCAAGAACCAAAGCTCGAATTCTTTTCCAGTATAATCTCTTATTGGGGATGATTCTTCAAGAAGATTCTTCAAATCTTCTTGCCAAAACTTTTCCCAAGCATATTTCTGACTTTGGAGGAAATAAGGAAGCTTAGAGTCTACTTTAGATTTATTGAAACTCTTGATTTTGATTTTTTTCATACGCAAAACAAAAAGACAAAAATCACCTTTTAAGGGGCGATGTTATTGAATTTTAATTATTTATAAAAATATAACCCAGAATATTATATAATATTAAAAAATAAT
>JAGOPM010000033.1 GCA_017991975.1 Candidatus Parcubacteria bacterium
GAAATATACAAAACCGCATTAACTATCGGGCCAGTGACAAATTGATTATGGATCATTGCCGGAAGAAAAGACATTATCCCCGCTAACATCAAAAAACCTGGCAAAGATGAAATCTTTTCTTTCGAAATTGCTGAAATTCTTGTTTCCATAATTATTTTAATTTTTTATTTTAAAAAATTATTCTTTTTGATCTATATTTTTTATTTGCTCTTTTTCCTTTTTAGAATAATTAGTATGGAAAATCTTATGGATATTTTCTTGATTTGATAAAAACCCTTTATAAAGTTCTATAACTAAAGGATTTTGATCAGCTGTTCTAGTCTTGGAAAATTCGTCTATTTTATAAAGCGACGACGCCCTTTTTCTTCTTATTTCTTCATTAACCGGAACGGGTTGACCGCCTCCGCCAATACATCCTCCAGGGCAAGCCATAACTTCTATATAATCATAAGCTTTAGGATTATCCTTTAAATCCTGCATTATCTTATGCATATTGCCAGTAGAGTTAACTACTGCCACTTTCAATGTTTTACCCTTAAAAATGACATCTGCTATTTTCACTTCTTGTTCGCCTCTAACCTTCCTAAAATCTATTACCGGGCAATTATTGGAAGTCATCATATTGCAAGCGGTCCTCAACGCTGATTCCATCACTCCTCCACTAGCACCAAAAATAACCCCAGCTCCAGAATATTCTCCTAAAGGATTATCTGGCATGGATGCTGGAACATTTTTAAAATCAATATTGTTCTTTTTTAAAAGATAAGAAAGTTCTCTTACAGTAAGCACATAATCAACAGGCGCGATCCCGTCAATTTCCAATTCTTTGCGAGTTATTTCATATTTTTTAGCAGTGCAAGGCATAATCGAAACAACAATAATATTTTTGGGATCTATTTTTTCCTTCTCCGCCCAATAAGTTTTTACAAGCCCTCCTAAAATAATATGCGGAGATCTTACTGTCGTGAGGTTAGGTATAAAATCCGGGTAATAAAGTTCTAAAAATCTAACCCAGCCAGGACAACATGATGTGAACATCGGAAGATCTCTTTTTTCCTTAATTCTTTCAACCAATTCTTTAGCCTCTTCAACAGTCGTCAAGTCAGAACCTAAAGAAACATCAAAAACTTTATCAGCTCCCAAAACTTTTAATGCTCCGATAAGTTGTTCTGTGACAATTGAACCATATGGCATTGAAAAATCCTCGCCAATGCTTGTACGCACAGATGGAGCAATCTGGGCTATTATGACTTTTCCTTCTTTCTTTTTTTCAAAAGGAATCTTTGCATTTTCATATTCGCCCACTGCTTCAATAGCTCCAACAGGGCAATGAGTGATGCACTGCCCGCAATAAATACAATCTCTTTTTTTATCGCTAGTCGGAGTGACGAAATGATGATGACCTGTTTTTTTCAATTCGTAAAAATTTACCCCCTGCTTTGCGCACATATCAACACAATTAAGACAATCAATGCACTTTGAAGAATCAAAATAAATCGCTGGCCCGAATTCGTATCCTCCCATTTTTTCTTTCCTGTCTTTAAATCTTTTAGTGTTTATTTTATATTCGACGGCCAATTTGAGCAACGGACATTTTGCGCTGTAATTGCAATCATCACATTCTTCTCTATGTTCGGCAAAAATCAATTCGAGATTTATTTTTCTCGCCCTGTCTATTTCCGCAGACCTTGAAACAATTTCCATCTTGTCTTCAGCCTTCAAAGAACAAGAAGTAAACATTCCCTCTTTTCCTTTTACTTGCACAAGGCAAAGTCTGCAATTAGCTTTTACTGGAAGATCCGGATGAAAACATAACGCAGGGATAGTCACATCATTGGCTCTCGCTATTTCTAAAACGCTTTGACCTAAAAATCCCGAACATTGCACTTCGTCTATTTTAATATGAATTATCTTTTTGTCTTCAATCATAAAAGTTTTTTAAAAACATCTCTAAATGGACGACTAGCTACTTTTCCCAAAGGGCAAAAACTTGTTTCGTCCATCACATAAAAAATATCTTTCAATTCATCAAAAGTAACACGCCTATCTTTCAAAAGATCATAAGCTCTAGCCAAGCCTTCTCTGCAAGGAACGCATTTGTCGCAATTCCCATTATGGAAAAAATCAGCCCAGGTAAACATTAATTCGAAAAGATCAGTTTTAGCCTTATCGTAAACAATAATCGAACCTATGCCTTTTATTCCTTGATTGAGCTCGCTTGGAAGTAAAACAGATCCGCTAGATCCCCCGCCAGCTTGAACGAAGAAATCCTTATTAGGATAATTCTTGGTTTCCTTTAAAATATCTTGGATAGAATAAGATTCTTTCAATTTATAAACTCCTGGATGCAGAACATCGCCCTGAATCGAATAAAACCTGTCATTCTCATATTTATCTTGAGCTATCTGCGCAATTGCCCAAAAAGTCTCAACATTGTTTATCAAAGTCGGGCAAGAAAAAAGCCCTGATTCATTAGGAAAAGGAGGCTTGAATCTTGGATGAAGAATTGTTCCTTCTATCGCATTCAAAGCAACTGTTTCTTCTCCAGCGATATAACCGCCAGTCTTTTTAAAAATTTTTATCGGAAGGTCGCCTATGGCTTTTTGGATTTTTTCTTTTAGCTCATCATAATATTCGCGCTTTAAATAAATATAAGCTTCTTTAGCTAAAAAAAATTCCAAAGCCACATTTATCCCATAAACCAATTCTTTGGTATAGTTTTCTAAAATATATTTGTCTTTATAAGTTTTTAATTCTCCTTCTGAAGCATTACAGACAATATATTTTTCAGAGCCTTGAGCATTTTTTACAGATTCCCATTTTTTCCAAGTAGGAAAGCAAGCCCCTCCCCTTCCCAGCAATCCTGAATCTTTTAATTTATCTATTATTTGTTCGTGCATAAAAAAATTATTCCAACGATTTTTTGGTATTTGAATAGATTATAGCACTTTTTTTTCGTTTTCAATTGTTAAAAAATATTTTTTAGGAAAATAAAAATCGGACTTTATAAAAAATCCGATTTTTTATTCTCAATCAATTTTTAAATTGTTGAAAAATTTTAAATTCTTATCAAGAACATTGCTTATCTTGAGAACTTGCTCGTGATCAAACCAATTCCTCTTAGTTTTTTTGATTAAAACAGAAATTTGGTAAAATCCTCTGCCATCTCCATCTATCTCCTGATTCCTTTTAAGAGAAATATCCACGCAAACATTTTTATATGTATATGCCTTTAAAATATCTTCTATAGCCACCCGGCATATGCTCGTGGCTTCATCCAACCTTCTTTTAGCTTGCTTGCTTGAAAATATCCCGTATAAGATTATTTCTGATCTTTGGGACAATATCTCGTATTTCACCAAATCAAAATCATTAATTTCCCCCAAAGCCCTTCTAGCTATTGGACTATGTTGTTTTATGGCTTGGAGAAGATTCCAATCAATAAAACACGCGAAGTTCACTTCAATTTTTGTAGCCATTTTTATATCTTTCTCGAAGAATCATTGGGAAAGACAATTTTATTCATGAACAAAAACAATACTATATTCACTAAGATTCCGGTAAATCCAATCATCATCACAGAAATCAATGATGGTTTAAGAAATTCTGAGATGATTAAATAAGCCAAAAATATAACAACGCAAGCAATAATTCCTGCAAATATCGTAAACATGATCTCTTTTTTTTCTCTATCCATTTTATCTCCTTTTAAAAGGTCTAGCCTTTTTCTGTAATCCTTTTAGGTGTCTTAAAGGCTTTTAGCTTCTATACATAATTATATCATACTTTTACAGTTTAGTCAATA